>JANWXR010000118.1 GCA_025057205.1 Anaerolineales bacterium
TACGAATGCAAAAACGACATCGGCTCACGTCGCACGTATCATTTGGCGCCGCCTGGCTTCCGCAGCGCGGCGGAAATCGGCGGCAAGGTGCTGGCCTTCCTCAAATCCGCCGCAGAGGCCGCCAGCGACCTGTCCCCTTCTCGGACGGTCGTTACCGTTCCGGCCTCGTTTCAACTGCCGCAGCGCCACGATACCCTGCGCGCCGCGCAAATCGCCGGGCTAAACTTGCAACCGGGCGATCTACTAGATGAACCTGTGGCCGCCTTTCTCGATTACCTAGTCACACATGGGGAGGCACTGTGGGCAGAGTTGAGCCAGCCGCAGAATCTGGTCGTGTTCGACTTTGGAGGCGGCACGTGCGATGTTGCGGTATTCCGCTTTCATCCGGCAGGGGTGAGTGGCCATCCGGAGATCGCGCCGCTGGCGGTGTCGCGTTACCACCGCCTCGGGGGCGGCGACATTGATGCGGCCATCGTCCACGAAGTGCTCATCCCGCAGCTTGCTGAGCAGCATGGTCTGAAGGTGGAGAGCTTCGACTTCGACCAGCGCAAGCGGCATCTCGAACCGGCCCTGCTCAGCGTCGCCGAGGCGCTCAAGGTCGGCCTGTGCATCGAGATCGCCCGGCTCCACAGCTTCGGCCGCTACGCGGATGCGGACAAGTCGGCGATTGCTAAGACGCATCCGGGCTCCTGGCCGTGCCCATGTCCGGGATATCCTTCGCTCAACCTGCGCTCACCCCGCCTGACAGCGGCGCGCTTTGAGGAGCTGCTCCAACCTTTTTTGGACACCGAACTGCTCTACGCGCGTGAGACAGAGTATCACCTGACCTGCTCCATTTTTGCCCCGCTCACGGATGCGTTGGAACGGGCTGGATTGTGCGCGTCGGATGTGGACCTTTGTCTGATGGTCGGCGGTAGCAGTCTCATCCCGCAGGTGCAGGAGGCGGTGCGGGCCTTTCTGCCGGCCGCGCGCCTGTTGACCTATGAGGACCGCGACTCGACACAGGTGGCGGTGGCGCGGGGGGCGGCATACCACGCCCTGGCGTTGGCGCTTTTCGGGCGCGGGCTCGTGCAGCCGGTGGCGCACGATGCCATTTCGCTACGGGTAGCTTCTGGAGTGGTTGAGCTGGTGCCGAGAGGCGCGGCTTTGCCGTTTCCCGGTCCGGATCAGTTTGCTGAACATCTAGAGCTGGTTGTGCCGCAGACAGCACTGGTCGGCTCTGTGCCGCTGCGAGTGGAGCTGGTTGCCGGCAGCGAGCTGCGCCCATTGTTTGTCGCCACATGGAACATCCCTGGGCCAGTAAACCGTGGTGACCCGCTACGCCTAAGCGTGCAGATGGACAGTAATCAGTGCCTGCACTTGGAGCTAAACTTGCGGGACCAGCCGGAGGCCAAGCCGTTTGCCTGCACGGTGGAACATCCGCTCACTCTGGTGCTCAACCCGCACGCCACCCGCCAGCGCATCGAGGAGGTGGAAGAGAATCTTCGCACGGGCAAAGTGGCGGAGGCAGAAATTCCGAACACCCTGCGCGAGTTGGCCGATGATTATGCCGAGCTAGGGCAACTCGACAAGGCAATTGACTACCTGCTCCACGCGTTGCGGCGCAAAGGTCAGCCAGATGCGGGATTGTTAAATTTGCTCGGCATCCGTTACGGCCAAAAGCGCGATTGGGTGCGGCAAGAAAAGGCATACCGGGAAGCCTTCAAAGCCGCGCCACACTGGGCCGGACCGTTGTTCAATCTGGCGCTGTGTCAGTTTCAGCGCGGCCTTCTGGAGGCAGCGGAGGAGACCCTTCGCCGGGCGCTTGCTGTCGAGCAGGATCCGCCATATCTTGTCCTGCACGCCGAGATTCTTGAAAAGCTCGGGCAAACTGTCGAGGCCAAGAACCTTCTCGGCGACGCGATCAAGCGCTTCGGCCCAGTCCGTGTGTTAAGCGACTGGGAACTAGGGTGGTTGTGGACCGCCGCGCAAAGGCTGCCTGATCCAGTGCGCCAGCGGGAGGCTGCGGCCGAACAGCAGCGCCGTAAACGAGCAGGCCGGTCCTCGGATGATGAGCCGGGCGGCTTCCTGCCGGAGATTGCCCCCGCGTTGCGGAAGATATGAGCACGTGGCTCCTACCGCGGAGCGAATTAACCGCTGAACAGCTCCGTGCCATCGAGTTGCCACACGCGGATCACCAAGTGATTTTTGGGGCGCCCGGCTCGGGCAAGACGCAGATTCTCTTGCACCGCGCAGCTGAGTTGCGCCGCAGGCTTGGTTCGGCCGATGGGCGCTTCCGCATCCTCGTTTATACAAACGTTCTCAAGACCTACATCCGATCCGCGCTCGAACTGCTCGGACTGCCCGAACGCGCGGTGACCACCTTTGATGATTGGTGTAAGGTGTTTTACGAGCACCACATTAGTCCGTGCGTCCCGTGGGATGCGGCTGCCAAGCGCCCCGATTTCGACGCCATCCGAAGGGCCGTGGCACAAAAAATTATCAGCGGTTCGGTGCCGCTGCCGCTCTACGACTTCGTGCTTGTGGATGAGGGGCAAGACCTTGAGCCCGCCAGCTTTGACATGCTCCGGCGTGTTGCCCGACACGTGACCGTCTGCCTTGACCATAAGCAGCAGATTTACGAGCGCGGAAGCAATGAGGCGGATATCCTCGCCGCCTTGGGCCTCCGTCAGCGCAACCTGACGCTCCTCGATGCCTATCGGTGCTCGCCTTATGTGGCACGTTTGGCGGCGCAATGGCTCCAGGACCCCGCCGAACGCGAGCGATACCTTCGGCAGGTGCGCACTGAACAAACCGAGCGGGAAACGCCGCTACTCTACGAGGCCGCCTCGTTTGAGGATGAAAAACGCCGGCTCACGGAAGTGCTCCGTCAGCGCCTGCTGACTGACCAGCGAGTCGCCGTGCTGTTCCCGCTCCGGCGTCAGGTATTTGGCTTCGCCAAGAGCCTAACTGCGGCTGGCATTGAGATTGAAACGCAGGAGAACCTCGATTTTGGCTCCTGCCGCCCAAAACTTATCACGTACCACAGCGCCAAAGGGCTGACGTTTGACTCAGTGCTGCTGCCCCGGCTGGTCACGGAATCTTTTCCGCGAACCTCCGCCGATCGGCAGCGGCGCCTGCTGTTTGTGGCCGTTACACGGGCGACGCGCTGGGTGTACTTGAGCACGGTGGCTGACGGCACCTTGCCTTTGTTGGCCGACTTACGGCCGTTGGTTTCAGAGCGAGTGCTCACAGCCCAGCGCCCGGGCCAGGTGCCCGGCAAATCCGCGCCAATAAGCTCAGTGGCGAAAGAAGCTTCTGGCCTGGATTTTTTGTAACTCGCGGACGATGCTCTCTGGCTTGCGCGAGCTCAGGCGTGCCCCCCAACATAGAAAAGAGCAGAGTCAACCGACCCGTGCACGCGGGCGATCGCGTAGGAATAGCGATACATCTGCTTGTGCAGGGATCCATAAATGACGGCCTCTTCGGCATGCTGCTCACCGCAACGCTTCCTCAACGATGGGTAAAAACCCGGCCTAAGGCGGGCGGCTGTGCTGGCCGTCTTCAGATCCACGCCTTCGGCGAAATCGGCCCGGGCCCGCTGACCTCCAACGCCCACTATAGACGGGTCCGCATCTTAGTGACGATGTTCAGCGAGCTCGCGCTCATTACCAGAGCCAGATTAGTTGGGCACTTTGTTGCGGGCTCACAAACAGCTGGCGTTTAGTGCATGGGCGGGCGTCTTCGTGGCGGCCACATTAATTACCTGCTTCCGCTGCAAAAAGCGTGGCGAAGATTTCACCCGATCGGTCTACGAACTTTTCATGGTGCGTTGCCGCCAGCACCTTCCAAAAGAGGGTCGAGAACGAAGATTTCGTAACTTCAGGGAAGCGGTTGATGAATTAGGAGGCCTTCATCGCCCTCGTCCGCGCCCGCCTCGAAAAAGCCCAAAGCGTGTGATGAATAATCCAATCCATGGAGGGTCGGGCTCCACCCCGACCGAAATCCGCGGCGCGGGTGGAACCGCGCCCTCCAGGAGACATCCGGCGCACCCGCCGGTCATTGAGGCGCTCAATCGCTCGATCATCGTTTTCCTGACTGTCTGCACCAAAGACCGCCAACCCATTCTGGCCAATCCGTTCATGCACGATTTGCTCATCCATGCGTGGTCAATCGCCGACCACTGGCTCGTCGGACGCTACGTCATCATGCCAGACCATATTCATCTTTTCTGTGCGCCGGCGACCTGGCCGACGATGCCGTTGAAGAACTGGGTGACCTATTGGAAAAGCCTTGTGGCACGCGCGCTTCGGGGCCACGGCCCATTGGCTGGAGGGTCGGGTTCCACCCCGACCGATTACGACGGCGCGGGTGGAACCGCGCCCTCCATAACCGGCGCCGGTGGAACGGCGCCCTCCATAACCGGCGCCGGTGGAACGGCGCCCTCCAGACCCCGCGAATTATGGCAACGGGATTACTGGGATACGCAATTGCGACGCGGCGAGAGCTACTCAGCGAAATGGGAATACGTTCGACGCAACACGGTCCGAGCAGGATTGGTTTCCGACATAGCGGACTGGCCCTACCAAGGCGAACTGAACATCCTTGATTGGCATAGCTGAAATGCCGACTATCGATACTCGAAAGAGATGATGTTCAAAATGTTGGGTTGACGGCGGACGAGCGGCAGGCGGTCTATGTGGCTGTCCGCAATCGTGTGTGCACCCGGCTCGAGAAGCCCGGCGCTCGAGAGTCTGAGACGAGGATGAGGCCATGAAACATTCAGACGTGATGGAAGCGTTCATCATGTTGATTGCCGAACTCGAGGGAGCGGTGAAGAACACACGCCAAGCCGCGGCAGCCGCCGCGCAGGAAGGTGACTACGACGAAGCTCAGACGCTGTTGGAGGAAGCTCGGAAAATCGAAAAATTCATGGCCGAAATCCGCAGGAAACAACGCGAGTGGGCCGATTTAGGCAGCAGGTCCCGCGGCAAAAAGGGCGCTGTGGGCCCGCGATTACCACGGGGTCAACGAACGCCGGAAGAAGCATTTCGCCTGCCGATCTTGCGGGCTTTGGTTGAGCTTGACGGTCAAGCACCCATGTCAGAGGTCTTGGATCGTGTCTTTGCAGAGATGAAATCCCAGCTGAAACCGGCCGATCTGCGTTCATTGCCTTCAGATGCCAAAACACCTCGTTGGAGAAATACGGCGCAATGGGCCAGACAGGCCCTCGTTAGTGAAGGATTGCTTCGTAACGACACCCCCCGCGGTAAATGGGCCATTTCCGAAAAAGGCCTAAAATACCTCGCGGAACACAGCGGTTGATCTCTGGAGACGAGCGGGTAGCGCCAATGAGGTCTGAATCTTTCTCGTCCGCGCCCGCGTCGAAAAAGCCAAGAGCGTGTAATGGGAGTGGGTGTTCTTCAGATCGATTGGCATTCAGCGTTTGCTTGGATATCCTTTGGCCAGGGAGATTATGAGCGTGTCATCGGGTCAGATCACCGCTTTGATGCTGAGTCAGCCCACTGCCGTTCCACAAACAGTGCCGTCGCCGGTTCGAGTTTTGGGGATCGACTTGGGAACGACCAACTCCACGGTGGCCGAACTGGTCTGGAGCCATGGGCAAACTCAGCCCCTGTCGGCTCGCTGCTTGGAAATCGAGCAGCCGACCGATACCGGGCCTTACACGCACGTGCTTGTGCCATCTGTCGTGGCGCTATATGGGGGGCAGACTTGGGTGGGCGAGGGTGCCAAACGACTGCGCGCCAACACGAGCCTGCGCCGGAACAAAGATATTTTTTACGAATGCAAAAACGACATCGGCTCACGTCGCACGTATCATTTGGCGCCGCCTGGCTTCCGCAGCGCGGCGGAAAT
>JANWXR010000119.1 GCA_025057205.1 Anaerolineales bacterium
TCCGGGATGACGGCGAAGAACTCAGGCCTGTCCGCAGGCCGAGCCGGGCCGAGGGAGGCGTAGTCCAGCGCGTGAACAAAACAGGCATCCTCGAGCGCCTGAGCGTAGGCGATGGCCTTTTCTACCTGACCGGCCAGCACCTGCGGGAAGGGCGGCGCCGCCAGCCGCGTGGTTTGCACGGTATAGCCGGCCTCGACCAGCACGCGCTTCACCTGGCCGGCAGCCTCCCCCGCCTCGGCGACCACGTCGGCGGAAATCGGGAAGCCCGGCGCGCAAAAGGCGGTGACGGTGCGGACGTTCATGGGTTGAAGTAGCGGTCCGGGTTGCTCGGCCCGGTGTAGCCACACACACCCATGCGCGGCGAGTTAACGACCGGCAAGAGCATATCCTGATGTTTGTGTTTGGCGGCGTGCCTAGCGCACAACAATTCTTCGGCTTTGTCGTAACACTCGGCGCAAATATTGGTGGCGGGCTGGTCGCACAGGCCGCAGCGGATATCGGGTGGGAAGTTGCGGGCCAGCACGCGCACGTCCCCGGCGGAGAGGGCGCCGGGCTGCTCGGCGCTGACCTTAAGTGCTAGCTCGGTCGTCGAGCCGAAGTCGTACTTGTATGTGAACTTGAGGCCTGGGCGCAGCACGTCCTTGAGCTCCACGTCCATGCCGGTCTGGCGCGGCAACGGCCGGCCGAACACCGGGAACATCGGCCACATGGCATCCACGCCGCCCATGTTCAGCTCGTAGCTCACGTTCTCGATCTCAAAGGCGCTTAGGTGGCCACAGCACTCCAGCCAGATTCCGCGCAGGAACGAATCGAGCGTGCGCAGGGTGGCGTCCTCGGACAGTTCCAGATGTAGCCAGAACATGGGCAGGTAGCGGCCCTCCACCAGCAGGCGGAAGGTGCGCCGGGGCCTGGCCTTGGTCTTGGCAGGATGAGCCGGCAAGCACCTGGCGAGGTGGCGGGTCATTACGTTCTTGGGGAAGGTTTCGCCGCACAGAGCGCAGCGACCGCTGGAAATTTGTCGGCGGGCCATGGGGGACTCCTTTGCTTGGTGGGCCGGGTGTGGCCTGAGTCTAAATCAGCATTCCAAAATCAACAATCATCAACCCGCCAACGGGTGCATTTCTATTTTTTGGCCAGGCCGCACTCGGAGCGGAGGCTCGCTGCTTTTGCAGGCCGTAGTCGAAGGGGAGGCCAATAATCTGAAATGCACCTCCCGCCAACCAAACCTATCTCGCTCCATAATTTTGCGCTGGGTATAATCGCCGATATGCCGGAACTACCCGAGGTCGAGACCATCGCGCGTGCGTTGCGCGAGGGCAACAGAGGGCGCGGCCCGTCCGTGATCGGGCGCACTATTGCGCGGGTGACGGTGTGCTGGCCGCGCCACATCGCCCGACCCACGCCCGCCGAAGTGCAGCAGCGCCTGCCCGGTCAAGTGGTGCAGAGCGTCAGCCGGCGTGGAAAGTACCTCGTCTTTCAGCTTTCGCGGGATGTGCTGCTGGTGCACCTCAAGATGAGCGGCGACTTGATCGTCGTCCCCGCTGATGCCCCGGCGGACAAACACACTCACACCATCTTTCATTTCGCCGACGGCTGGGAACTGCGCTTCAGCGATACGCGCAAGTTCGGCAAGGTCTTCGTCGTGCCGCAGGCCGAGGCCGTGACGGCGGCGCTCGGGCCGGAGCCGCTGGACGAAGCCTTCACCGCGCAGATCTTGGGTGAGCGGCTGACGGCCCGCAAGCGCGCGCTCAAGCCGCTGCTGCTCGACCAGAATTTTCTCGCGGGTGTAGGTAACATCTATGCCGATGAGAGCCTGCACCGCGCTGGCCTGCACCCGTTGCGTCGCAGCCATACGCTTACACCGGTGGAGGTGCGCGCCCTGTGGCGAGCCATCCGCCAAACTCTGCGTGCTGCGCTGCGGCATAACGGCGCAAGCATTGACGGGCAATATCGCGGCGGCGGCTTTCAGAATCACTTTCGCGTTTACGACCGTGCGGGAGAACCGTGCCGCGTCTGCGGTGCGCTCATCCGCCGCATCGTTGTTGGCCAACGCAGCACCTACTTCTGTCCGCACTGTCAACCGCTGCGACGCCGGTTAGGAGAACGCCATGAACAATCTGGTAGATAACGCCCCCTGGCTTCTAGGGCTGAGCGTGCTTGCGATCATAGGTTTTGGGATTCTGCTGGTGGTGGGCTTCAACATGCTACGCCGCGAGGCGCAAAAGGACAACCCGCCCACCCCATCTGAAAACAAACCGGCAGGCCTGGCTCTGCCAGCGGCCCTGGCCGACCGCCTGGCGCTGCGCGCCGCCGCTCCCGCCGACCCGAACGCCAACGAAGTGCTGCGCGTCCTGCGCGACCGGCTGACCGGGCGCGTGCTGCTTGAAATCAACGGCAAGCGCTACACGCAACTGAGCGAAGTGACCGAGAGCGAAGTGCGGCGCGCTCTGCTGCTGACTTTGCGCGACTTGCAGGAGTTTGCCGGACTGAGCGCCCTAACGACCAGCCACACGCCGGCCCAGTTTAGCGCCAATCCACCCGCGCCAGCCCACCCGGCAGCGCCGCCGCCCGCCCCTACTGAGATGCCCGCTTCGCCGGCCGTCAGCGCCGAGGTCGAGGCCGTGCTCAGCCAGCTCAACGCCGCGCCCTTGCCCAAGACCAACGAGACGCACACGCCGCTCAGGCTGCCCTCGATGAACATCTTCAAGCAGATGGCCCAGGCGCGCGAGGTGAGTGCCAGAGAGATCGCCCCGATCAAGTCCGTCGCCCAGCAGATTGACGAGGTGTTGCAGCACCTCATCCTCGGCACACCCTTTGCGTGGCAGAACCTGCACGTCGCCAGCGACCCGAACGGCAACGTGGTCTTTGAGGTCGGCACAGACCTGTACCGCAGTGTGGAAGAAATCCCCGACCGCAATTTACAGGTGGTTTTTCAGGAAGCCATCCGCCGCTGGGAGCAGGAACGGTGAGGAGATTGAAGATTGAAGACTGGAGATTGGAGATTGCAATCTCCAATCTCCAATCTCTAATCTCCAATCTCTAATCTCTAATCTCTAATCTCCGCCCCCATCACGCCAGTGAACGCTCGAAGTATTGAATCAGCTTTTGTTTTTCGTCGGGGGGTAGGAAGGCCGCCTGGGCGGCGGTATGGATGGTGGCCTTCACCTGCGCCGGCGTGACACCCAGCGCGGTGATAGCCGTCTCGTACTCGTCGGTCAGCGTCACGGCCTCGACGGCAGGGTCGTCGGTGTTAAGGGTGACGCGCAGGCCGCATGCCAGCATCTCCGGCAAGTGATGGTCGCTCAGCCGGGAGACCACGCCGCTCCGCCAGTTCGAGGTGACACAGACTTCGAAGACCGTGCCGCGCTCACGGGCCAGCGCCACCACATTGGCATCTTCGACCACGCGCACGCCGTGGCCGATGCGGTCGGCCCCCAGCCGTTCGATAGCGTGGCGCACGTTCTCTGCGCCCGTCCACTCGCCGGCGTGCACGGTGATGCCTAGGCCGGCCCGACGTGCCTCGTGAAACAGCGGCGCGAACGGCTCTGCCGGGAAGTTGGCCTCGTCTCCGGCCAGGTCTAGCCCGACGATGTCCTCCTTGTGATCCACCGCAATCTGCGTCACCGCCTCGGCAATCTCCACGGACTCATGCCGGTTGATGCTGGCGATCAGCTCGACGTGTAGTTGCGGGAAGGCCTGGCGCGCCTCGGCGACGGCTTCCAGCATCCAGTGCGAGACGTCGCGCAGCGAGTAACCATTGCTCTTGGCCAGGGCCATCGGCGTGAAGCGCAGCTCGAGGTAGCGGACGTTGTCGCGAGCCGCATCCTCAATCACCTCAAAGGCCAGTCGCCGGATGATCTCCGGCGACCGATAGAACTTGCGTAGGGTCAGAAACTTGCTAAGGAAGTTGGCAGAGCTTGGCTCGTCATGGGCCATCACCTGCACCAGCGGGCGTAGCTGCTCCGGCTCGCCGGGCACGTCCAGCGCAAAATTGCGAGCGATCTCGCACAACGTGCTCAGCCGCAGCGAGCCTTCCAGATGACGATGGAGTTCGATTTTGGGCAGGCGGGCAAGCGCAGCGCGTAAGTCACTCCCTGCCGTGGGTGTAGCGCTCATCATGTGGTAGGATACCAAGAATACAGAGCAAGTGCCAGTACGGCCCAGCAGGGCGCGTTAGAAATCCTGGCGAGCGAATTCCCGAATGAGGTGGCCAATGAAGCGCTGGCACTGCCAGTAGTCGTCGAGGCGGATGTGCTCGTTGGGCGCGTGGGCGCGCGAGCCAGGGTAGCCCACGCCTGCGGAAACCGCCGGGATGCTGAGCCGATCGCAGAGGGAGTACATTGGCCCGGAGCCGCCACTGGTTGGGTCGAGCACCGGCTCGTGGCCGTACACCGTGCGCGCCGCGCGGAGCGCCGCCTGCACGATCTCCGCCGAGGGCGAAGTGCGGGCCGCGTGTTCGGCGCTGAGGCGCACGATCTCGATGTCGTCGAAGCCGCGTCGGTCGAGGTGCCGGCGCAACAGGTCATAGACCAGGTCAGGCGTGAGGTTGGGCACAAGGCGGAAATCGAGTTTGGCGCGGGCTTCCTTGGGCAGGACGGTCTTCGTCCCCGCGCCGGTGTAGCCAGCCTCTAGCCCACAGATGGTCAGCGTCGGCGCGAAGCGCAGGGCGCGATTGGCTGTGCGGTCATCCATGCCGAACAGCCACTCTCTGACGCCGAAGTTGGCCTTGATCTTCTCGGCATCGAACGGCAGCACATCCACCAGCGCAAGGTCCTCGGCGGAGGGTGGGGCAACGTGAGGCCAGTAGTCATCCAGAGTGATGCGCCCGTCAGGTGCGCGCAGCGAGCTGAGCGCCCATAGCAGCCGCCACGGCGCGTTCGGCAGAAAGGCAGCGTAAGCCGAGTGCGCGTCCACCTCCATCTCCTTAAGCCGCAGCTCGAAGTACGCAATACCTTTGACGCCGAGTGTGAGCGTGAACTGCTCATGTTCGTTCTTCCCCCCGAACTCCCACAAACAGCCGTCGGCCCGGAGCATCTCGGCATGTTCGTGGGCGAAGGCCTCCAGGTTCGGGCTGCCGATCTCTTCCTCACCTTCAATGACCCACTTGATCTTGAGTGGCAGCGGCCCCTGCGTTGCCAGCCAGGCCTCGATGGCCTGCATCCGGCACAACTGGTCGCCCTTGTTGTCGGCTGCGCCGCGCGCAAATAGCTTACCGTCGCGGATGGTCGGTGTGAAGGGCGGCGAGTCCCACAGCTCCAGCGGCTCAGGCGGTTGCACGTCGTAGTGGTCGTAGATCAGCAGCGTGCGCGGCCCCTCGCCCAGTTCACCATAGACCACCGGATGGCCGGCGGTGGGGATGAGGCGCACACTGAAGCCGCGTGCTTCCAGCCGCTCCTTCACCAGCTCAGCCATCTCGGTCATGCCGAGATTCTGCGCGGCCACACTTGGTTGCGCACAGTAGCGTTTGAGCTCGTCGAGGAAGCGGTCGCGATTGGCATCGAGGTGGGCGTAGAATGTGTCCATGTATCCTCACGGGAACGTTGTGGGTCGGGCGGTATCATGGCGTGAAATCGGGCCGAAGGCAAGGCCGGTTTTGCGGCCAACGAAACCTCAACGCTTGTGTGCACGCAAGGGTTGTCAGGGAACGCGCCGCCCCTTCAACTGCCGCTTCGACTTCGCTCGCCGTCCGCTCAGGGTGCGGCTGACATGCTTTGCGTGTACACAAGAAAGGCTTGGCCATACCGCCACACCGACTTACGGTAACTCACCTTACGCAGCCAGCGGAGTGGGTTTGAGTTCTCGCAGGGCATCAAAAGCGGATTGGATGGCACGCAGATAC
>JANWXR010000011.1 GCA_025057205.1 Anaerolineales bacterium
GCAACGGTTTCTGCCTCCAGCGGCCCCCAGCGCCCGGCGGCCTCCAACGCGGTGATGAACCGCGACCAGGCGTCATTCAGCGGGATGTCGTCGAGATAAATTTTGCGTGGCATGCTTACACATCGTATGTGCGCCTGAAGAAATCTATCACGCCGAGGCGACGCATGGCGGCCAGCAACAGGCGGGGCGCGAGGATGTAGGCAGCGTGAACCGGCTGGAACGGGCGCGGGTTGACGATGACCTCGGTTGCGCCGGTGCGCAGCGCCTTCATCACGCCGCGCACCACATCGGTAGGCGTGCTCTCGCCCAGCAGGCCGGGCGCGGTGGCGTTGTGCCGCGAGAACATGCCCACGTCGCTGACGTACCCCGGCGCAACTACCGAGACGCTTACCCCGGTGCCCTCCAGCTCCACCGCCAGCGCATGGCTCCACGCAAGGAGCGCGGCCTTCGTCGCCCCGTAAATGGCGTTGTAAGGCAGTCCGAGCTTACCGGCCAGCGAAGCCATGTTGACGATGTGGCCGCGCCGCCGTTCAAGCATATTGGGCAGCACAGCGCGCGCCAGCAAGACCGGCGCGGTGAGGTTGGTGGTCACGGTCTGTTCGATCTCGTTCGCCGTCTTGCGCACGAACCGCCCGATGGGTTCCAGGCCGGCGTTGTTGATGAGGAGGTCAATCGGCCCGAGCGCCTCGGCAGCGCGCGCGAGCAGGTGGAGCCGGTCGGCCTCCTGGGTGAGGTCGGCGGGGATGGCGACGGCGGTCACGCCCAGAGCGGCGACCTCGGCAGCTACGGCCTGGAGCTTATCGGCGGAGCGGGCGGCCAGCGCTAGGTTGACTCCGGCCTGTGCCAACTCGCGGGCAATCAGCGGCCCGAGGCCCTGCGACCCGCCGGTGAGGATGGCATTTGCGCCACGAAGTTGAGGAATCACGGTCGGTTCTACTGAAAAAAGTCCGTTTGAACCGCGATGATGCCAAGAACGCTAAGAAAAACAAAAGCGAATCCTTTGCGCTGTTCGCCGCGCCCTTCGCGGCTTCGCGGTGAGATCATAGTTTTTTCAGTGGAGTCACGGTCTTTTCCTGGAGGGTGAAGGGCTGTCACTCGTCAAACAGATAGGTAGACTCGCCATAGAAGCGGACTTCTCGCTGCGCGAACTTCTGCTTGATCCAATTCTGCAGGCGGGCGTTCTTGGATTCGAGCGACTCGCCGGAGCGCAGCTCGTTGAGCGGAAAGTTGACGCGCAGGACGCGGCCCTGAAACAGGTGGCGCGTCAGGCCGGGTGGCAGCAGCTCGCCGTCGCGCGCCAGCGCCAGCACCTCCGCCGGCTCGTATTTGGGGAAGATCACTAGCGCCGTCAGGTCGGGATATACGGCGCGCGTCTCGGCGAAGTCCTCAGAGATGGTGCGGTGTATCTGGCCGTGGTTTTTGTAGCTGTCCACCAGCGCGTTGAGCAAGCGGTTCTGAGCGTGCAGGCCGCGTTCGGCGGCGCGGACGGAGAGGATGTCGTTGTCGTCGAGCAGAATGTAGGCGAGCAGCTCGCGGCGAGCGAGTTCGGCGCGGGCGCTGAGCGAGTCGGTGGGATGGATGTCTAGCCCGGTGACGGCCAGGATGCGGCGGCGGAACTCGTCCGCCGGCAGGCCTGTGACCGCGTGGTGCCACGTGGTCAGCATGGTCTGCGGAGGAGAATAGGAGACGACCTGAACCAGGATGTGCCGGTATCCGAGCTGGCTGAGCGCAGTGCAGCGGTTCGCGCCGTCCAGCACGACGTAGCGCGAGCTGTGGGCGTCGAGCGGCGCAACGATAGGCGGGTTCTTCAGGATACCCTCCGCCTCCAGGCGGGTGAGCAGGGGCGCGGTGCGTTGGATGTCGTTGTACTCGTGCTCCATGAGCGAGTCGAGGGAGACGATGCGCAGATCGGGAGGCTCGGGGATGTGGTCGGTCATAGAAAGAGCGGATGCGTCACGCTTAAAGTCTGTAGAGGGTGTTGCGTAGTCAGTGACTTGCCAGATAGTCGAGGATGTCAATCTTCGTCAGGATGCCGGTCACGCGACCGTTATCGAGCACGATCGCGGCGTTGCGGGTGACGAAGATGCTCATTAGGCTTTCAAGCGGCGCATCCGGCCCGATGGTCGCCACGTCGGTGCGCATTAGGTCGGCAATCGGTTCGTCGGGCGAATGATGGTGCGCCTCCAGCACCATGTGGTTGAGCAGCTCCACCTCGGTAGCCATGCCCAGCAGTTCTCCGCTCGGAGAGACTATCGGAACTTGCGAGATGTCGTGCTGCTTCATCCGCGCGACGACTTCGTTCACCGGGTCGGTGGGCAGGGCGGTGATGACCTCGCGAATCTTCTTGGCTGCCAGCACGTCGGCGGCGGTGGCTGCCGTCCAGGTCGATTCGAGGAAGCCGTTCTCACGCATCCAGTCGTCGTCGAAGATTTTGCTGAGGTAGCGCGAGCCGGAGTCCGGCAGGATGACGACCACCAGCCGCTCCGGCCCCAGGTTACGGCAGTAGCGCAGGGCCGCGGCCACTGCCGCGCCGCACGAGCCGCCCGCAAAGATGCCCTCTTCGCGCACTAGCCGCCGCGTCATCAGGAACGTCTCCTTGTCCCCGACCTGAATCACCTCGTCCACCACCGAGAGGTCGAGCGCCTGCGGCAGGAAGTCCTCGCCGATGCCCTCCATCTTGTAGGTGCGCGGCTGGGGGTTTTCGGGCAGGCGGCCCAGCTTGTGCGCCTCGTAGAGGATGGAGCCGTACGGGTCTACGCCGATGATGCGAATTTTCGGGTTCTTCTCCTTCAGGTAGCGGCCCACGCCGGTGATGGTGCCGCCCGTGCCCATGCCGATGATGACGTCGGTCACCCTGCCGGCGGTCTGCTGCCAAATCTCCGGGCCGGTGGTGAGGTAGTGGCTGCGCGGGTTCTCCGGGTTGTGGTACTGGTTGGCGAGGATGGAGTTGGGCGTCTCGGCAACGATGCGTTTGGCGACCTCGGTGTAACTGCGTGGGTCGTCGGCGGCGACGGCGGTGGGGGTGATGATGACCTTGGAGCCGAAGGCGCGCAGCAGGCGAATCTTCTCCTGGCTCATCTTGTCCGGCATGACGAAGACGGACTTGTAGCCTTTGATGGCGCAGACGATGGCCAACCCAACACCGGTGTTGCCCGAGGTGGCCTCGACCACCGTGCCGCCCGGCTTGAGCCGGCCTTCGCGCTCGGCGGCCTCGATGATGTTCAGCCCGATGCGGTCTTTGACCGAGCCCCCTGGGTTGAAGAACTCGATCTTGGCCACCACCGTGCATTGCAGGCCGCGCGTCACCGAATTCAGACGCACCAGCGGCGTACGGCCGATCGTTTCGATGATGCTTGAATAAATTTGGGGTTCGGTCGGGAGTGAGTCGGTCATACTTTATTGGCGAACGGGGTCGGTGGTCGGGAAGCACGTTTCAAACGTCGCCGCAAGCGTACCATAAGTGGCAGTCCGGCGGCAAAAGAATCTCCTCGGCTAGGGGGCGAAGACGTGGTCAGTGGATCAGGCGCACTGCGCCGGGGAACTTTTTCGCCTGTGCCGGCGTCGCCGGGCTGCAGAACCTCCGTCGGTCGGTATACTTACAAATCCGCAGGGACGGATGCGTGTTCGGAGCTGCCCGGGCCGGAGGCGAGCGTCAACTTGTAGCCTGGCGCGGGCAGTGCTATAGTCTAAACCACTTGTCAGACTGCGTGTAGAGACAAAGGAGAAACAAATGAAAAAGCTCGTCATGGCTTTCGTGGTCGTGGTGCTGATACTGACGACCGCTCGCCCGGCCCTTGCCGATACCGTGTACACCGTGCAACCTGGTGATACGCTGGGGCGGATCGCGGCCCGCTTTGGGGTGAGCGTGCAGGCCATTATGTCGGCCAACGGCCTCACCAACCCGAACCTGATTTTCGTCGGTCAGCGCCTAATCATCCCTACCGTCAGTGGCGCACCGGCGCCCGTACAGCCACCTTCCGGCGGGACGACGGTTTACATCGTCCAGCGCGGCGATACGCTGGTACGCATCGCTGCCCGCTTTGGCGTAAGCGTGCGGGCCATCCTCAACGCCAATCCGGGCATTAACCCTAATCTCATCTTCGTTGGTCAACGCATTACTATCCCCGCTGGCGGAGGCAGCGGCCAGCCCGCGCCGCCTACCACACAGCCGCCCGGCCTGACGGCGCCGCCCCCGCCACCCCCTGCAACCGGCGGCGGCTTTGAGCTGGGCGGCCACGTGGACACCTTCGCCTTCCCCGAAAAGATGAAGTATGCCGGGATGACCTGGGTGAAGAAGCAGCTTCGCTGGACGCCGGGCATGTCCACCGACGCTGCGCGGGACATTATCAATGAAGCTAAGTCGAAGGGGTTCAAGATTTTGCTCGGAATCGTGGGCAACCCCGGCGATATCTCCGGCGGCGCGAACTATGACAGCTATGCGGCGTTCGTTGGCGAAGTGGCTGCGCTCGGAGCGGACGGCATCGAAGTCTGGAACGAGATGAACATTGACCGTGAATGGCCGACCGGGCAGATCAATCCGGCCTCGTATGTGGAGCTGTTGCGGCGCGCCTACACTGCCATCAAGGCGCGCAACCCGAACACGCTGGTCATCTCCGGCGCGCCGGCACCCACCGGCGCAGAAGGCGCGTTCGGGCCAGACCGCGTGTGGAACGACGACCGCTATGTGCGCGGCCTGGCGGCGGCGGGCGCGGCCAACTATATGGATTGCATCGGCATCCATTACAATGAAGGCATCGTTAGCCCGACCAAGACCAGCGGCGACCCGCGCGACAACTTCTACACCCGTTACTACCAGACGATGGTGAGCGTGTACTACGGCGCCTTTGGCGGCAAGCGCAAGCTGTGCTTCACCGAGTTAGGCTATCTCTCGCCGGAGGGCTACGGCCCGCTGCCGCCGTTCTTCGCCTGGGGCGCAAACACGACCGTGGCCCAGCAGGCGCAGTGGCTGGGCGAGGCCGCTAACCTGGCCAAGAACAGCGGCGTGGTGCGGCTGATGATTATCTGGAACGTGGACTTCCGCCGCTACGACGATGACCCGATGGGCGGCTACGCCATCGTGCGCCCGGATGGTAGCTGCCCGGCCTGTGACCAGTTGCGCAAGGTGATGGGCGGGCGATGACTCCATTGTTACGCAACGTTGTGAGGTAAGCACCTAGAAGGTCGTGTGCTTCCAGCAGATGCGAAGCGGAACAGCGGATAGGCTTGGCAGCCTCATCCGTTCTGCCGTTTGACCATCTGCTGGAAGCTATTCATAGACCGCCTACATTGAGGAAACCATGATCGGCGTGACCCCACAGGCCACCCTCCGCCTGCCGCCGGCGCATGCCTGGCTGCGGCCGATGCGCGTGGCTTACGTACCCGGGCCGGGGGCGGAGGCGCTGGTCACCGTCTTCGAGAATCTGTTGGACGAGCTGCGCGCGCAGGGGCATGACGTGCAGGTGCAGCCTCAGGCCGATACCGAGGTGTTGCTGACGACCTCTATCTTCGGCCAGCCGCTTAACTGGCGCGACGGGTTGATGCTCATCGGTCGCCGTCGCTTCGGGCTGGTGCGCACGCCCACTGTCTTCACTTTCATCCACGTCACCCCGGAAGCGCTGGAGGAGCGCTTACGGCACTTCGAGACTGCGCTTGGTAAGGCTCCACTCGACCCGGCCGACTTCGCCTTTGAGGGGCTGGCCCCGCAAGCGCATCGCACGCTCATCGAGCAGGGCCGGCGTGGTGGGCCGATCATGTCCCTCATCCGGCTAGTGCAGGCGCAGGCCGTCTGCATCCGCGTTGTGCTCGTCGCGGGCCGCACCGCGCCCGAATTCGCCTACTACTTCGATCTGGTCGGCGGGCATCCACGTGTGTCCGCCGCTGACCCCGACTACTTCTACGCCGACATGGCGCGCCGGCTGGCAACCGCCGTGAGCACGCACGGCATCACCCAGCACGTCGTGCAGGCGCCGCCGGTGAGCCGCGACGAATGGCTGGCGCTTACCACGCCACAGGCCATGCGCGAAGCTGGGTACCAGTTCGGTCGCCGCGACTTCTTCACCGAGATGATCCGCGTACAAGACATGGTAGCCTTGCCTGCGGTCGGCGACGCCATCGCCAGCCAGTACAGCGAAGGCTGCTTCGCTACGTGGGATGAGCGGCTCGGCGCCCTTATCGCCACCATCACCGGCAGCGCGCGCCCTGTGGTGAAAGAAGCCATTACCGACGACGAGCTGGCCGTCATCGTCGGTGCACGGCCCGACGGGCTGGGCGCAGTGGTGCGCCACGTCGAGGGCAAGCGCAACGACCCGCCCTCTTCCGAGGCCGTGGAGCTGATTGATATGGACAGCCCGCTGCCGCGCATCTCCTGGAACGGTGCAACCGTGCCGGTGGCGCGCTCGAAGCTGCATGGACATCGCGGCGTGGCAGCCTTCGACCCGCGCCACGTCGAGTTCGTGCCGGTAGATGAGCCGTACTACCACTACCCGGTCTCCTGCTCCACCGATGCACAGGCGCGCGCCATCAAGGCCGCCTTTGGGCGCTCGCAGGCCCTACGTAACCCCGCCGACCCGCGCCGGGTGGTGTTCACGGTGATGCCTGGCCACGGCGTGGTGCTGGCCGAGAAATGGGTGGCCGGCAAGGTGCCGTTTCAGGTGATTTGGGAGCTGATGGACAGCGGCGCTTTGCAGATTGATAACCGCGTGCCGCAGGGCCTGCACTCCTACGCGCCCGGCGCAGATGGGCGAATGACGTTGCGAGAAGGCTGACTTGCCTCCCCTCCGTCTCCTCGCTATACTCCGCGCCGCTGTTGCCTGATAACCTCACGGCCACCAAAACTCCTCGATGCCCCTTCGTCTCAAGCATCTGGAAATTCAGGGCTACAAATCGTTCGCCAGCAAAACCGATTTTGTCTTCGGCCCGGGCGTGTCGGCCATCGTCGGCCCGAACGGCTCCGGCAAGAGCAACATCGTGGATGGCATTCGCTGGGTGCTCGGCGAGCAGAGCTACAGCCTGCTGCGCGGCAAAAAGACCGAGGACATGATCTTCGCCGGCAGCGACCTGCGCCCGCGCGCCGGCCTGGCGCAGGTCACGCTGACCTTTGACAACTCCGATGGCTGGCTGCCGATTGACTTCGCCGAGGTTGCCATTGGCCGACGCGCCTACCGCGACGGTGAGAACGAATATCTGCTCAACGGTCAGCGTGTGCGCTTGCGTGATATTCAGGAGCTACTCGCCAAATGCGGCCTGGCGGAGCGCACCTACACCATCATCGGGCAGGGGCTGATTGACACCGCCCTCTCGCTCAAGGCCGAGGAGCGGCGCGCCCTGTTCGAGGAGGCCGCCGGCATCGGCCTGTACCGCCATAAGCGCGAAGACGCACTTAAGAAACTGGACGCCACCCAGCGCAACCTCGACCGCGTGCTGGACATCCTGGCGGAAATCAAGCCGCGCCTGCGCTCGTTGGAACGACAGGCCGCGCGCGCCCGCGATTACAACTTCGTCAAGGAAGACCTGAAGTCCGTGCTCAAGCAGTGGTACGGCTATCACTGGCATCGCGTCAGCGAGGAGCTGGAAGAGGCCCGCCGGCGGGCCGAGAATGCCGCCATCGAGCTGTTCGGTTTGCAGTCCAATCAGGAGAAGTACGACCGTGAGATGACAGAGCTGCGGGCGCGCATGACCGCGCTGCGCGCACAGGTCAACGAACTCCGCGCGCAGGCCGAGGCCCGGCGCGATGAGGCGGAGTTGCTGGCGCGCACGGTGGCGGTGGCCGAGGAACGCTTGCGCTCACTGGCCGAGCAGCGCCAGGGCCTGCTGGCCGAAATGCCCGCGCTCGAAGCGCAGCTTGCCGAGCAGGCTGCCCGCGCCGCCGCCGCCTTGGCCGAAGTGGCGCGACTGGCCGCCGAGGCCGACGAGGCTCGTGCACAGGCCACCACAGCCGAGGCCGCCCTCACCGGCCGCGAGGCGGAGCGAGATGCGTTGCGCCGGCGTGAGGCGGAAGCGCGTGACACACTCGCGCGTCTCGACGCCGAAATCATCACGCTGAATGCGCGTCAGGCGCAGCTGCTCGAACGCCGTGAACGGCTGCGTGAGCCGATAGTGCGACTGAACGCTATGCTGGTCGAGCTGGAGCGCGTGGAGCAGAGCGCGCGAAGCAAGGTGGCCGAGGCCGATGCGCAACTGAGTGAACAGCAACGCAACCGTGCGGAAGCCGAATGCCGGCTCGCCGAACAGAACGACCGCGTGCGTCACTCTGAAGCTGCTCACGCCGAAGCCATCGAGCGCACCGCCGCGGCGCGTGCCGAAGCCGAAGGCCTGCGCGCCCGGCGTGAGGTGCTGGAGCAGGCCCGCGCCGAACTGGCCGGCATGCGCTCCGGCGCGCGTGCCCTGCTGGCCCGGCACTTTCCGGCACGCGGCGTGCTCGCAGAGATGCTCGACGTCCCCGCCCATCTGGAGAAGGCCATCAGCGCCGCGCTTGGTCTGCACCTCGAAGGCGTGGTGCTGGACAGCCTGGAAGAAGTGGAGGCGGCGCTGGACGTGCTGGGCGAGAGCAGCGGGCGTGCCGCTCTGCTGCCGCTCGACCTGATTGCGGCTACCCAGCCGAACAGACCTTCTCCGACCTTGCCGGAGCACGACCCGGATTGCCTCGGGGTGGCCGCGCACCTGCTCGAAGTGGATGCTGCCCTACGTCCGCCGGTGGACTTGCTGCTCGGAAACGTGCTGGTCGTGACGAACCGTGCTGCTGCGCGCCGCTTGCAGCCGTTGCTTCCACCGGGCAGCGCTGCCGTCACCCTCAACGGCGAAGTCTTTACGGCAGCGGGGCCGGTGTACGGCGGCGGTGAGGCCTCCCCTGACCTGTTGCAGCAGGCGCGCGAGCGCCGTGACCTCTCCGCCGAAATCGCTGGAGCTGCCGCGCGCATCACCGAGCTGGAGCAGGCTCAGGCCGAGGCCGCGCAGGCAGTGGATGTTGCGCTGGAGACCCTCGTCCGCTATCAAGCCGCGTTGCGTGATGCGCAGGACGCCGAGCGCCGCGCCACCATCGCCCGCGACTCGGTCGCGCTGGAGGCCGAGCGCGCCGCGCACGAGTTACAGATTCGTCGCGAGCAGCTGCATGCGCTGGAGAAGGAAGCCGAGCAGCTAAGCGCCGAGGCCGACGCCACGCAGCGCCGGCTGGCCGAGCTGGCCGAGGCCAAGGCCGCTGCCGAAGCCGAAGCGCAGTCCGCCGCGCAGACTCTCTCCGGTTTCACGGTCGAGGAGCTGACTGCGCAGCTCGCGCGCTGGCAAACGATGGTGGACGTGGCCACGAGGGCCGTGCAGGAGGCGCAGACGCGCGCCGATGAAGCCGCCCGCGCCCAGGCCGCCGCTGAGGCGCGGCTGGAGGAAGCGCGTAACAAGGCCGCCCAGCTGGAAGCTGAGATGCAGCAGCTCTCCGCCTCGTTGGACGGGACGCGCGCCCGCAGCGCTGCCCTTCAGGCCGAGTTGCAGGACATCAATGCGGCCCTGCAACCGGCGCTGGCGCAGCTGGCCGGGCTGGAGGCCGAGCAGGCCAAGATCGAGGCCGGCGATGCGGAAGCGCGCGCGATTTTGCACGCCGCGGAGCGACGCCACGCTCAAATCCAGCTGGAGGCCACGCGCAAGCATGAGGAGCTGGAAGGGCTGCGCCGGCGCATCGAAGAGGACTTTGGCTTGGTGGAATTCGAGTACACCGAGAGCGTCACCGGGCCGCAGCCGTTGCCGTTTCAGGACATTGTGGAGAAGCTGGAGCGCGTGGACGTGCTGCCGGAGGGGCTGGAGGAACAGCTCAACCGCAAACGTGGGCAGCTGCGGCGCATGGGCGCCATCAATCCCGAGGCCGAGCGCGAGTACAACGAAGTGCGCGAGCGCCATGACTTCCTGACGCAGCAGGTGGCCGACCTGGAAGCGGCCCGGACGCAGCTCCGGGAAGTGATTGCCGAGATGGACGTGCTCATGGAGCGCGAGTTCCGCAAGACCTTCGACGCCGTCAACGCCGAGTTCCGCGAGACGTTTACGCGCCTGTTCGGCGGCGGCTCGGCCCGGCTTGTCCTCACCGACCCGGAGCACGTGGCGACCAGCGGCGTGGACATCCAATGCAAGCTGCCGGGCAAGAAGGCGCAGGGCCTCTCCATGCTCTCCGGCGGCGAACGCAGCCTGACGGCCTGCGCCCTTATCTTCGCGCTGCTCAAGGTGAACCCGACTCCGTTCGTGGTGCTGGACGAGGTGGATGCGATGCTGGACGAGGCCAATGTGGGCCGCTACCGCGAAATGCTCAGCGAGCTCTCGCAGCAGACGCAGTTTATCATCGTCACCCACAACCGCAACACCGTGCAGGTGGCCGAGACCGTGTACGGCATCACCATGGGCGCGGACTCCGCCAGCCAGATGATTAGCCTGAAGCTGGACGGTAAATCGCTGAAACACTGAGGGTGCTGAGGGTGCTGAAGGGGCTGGGGAGATTGCTGAAACGCTGAGGGTGCTGAAGGCGCTGAGGAGGGGTGCAGTTCTCTTTTTTGGCCAGGCCGCAACCTGAGCGGAGGCCGCTGCTTTTGCGGGCCGTGGCTTCGCAGTCGCGAAGCACGTCGAAGGGCGGCCAATAATCTGAAATGCACCCCTGAGGAGATCGCTGAAACGCTGAAGACGCTGGGTGCGCTGATGTGATGATGCGGGGGATTGATCGGAGTTGATGGCCTACGGCTTCGCCGCTCGATGGCCTGTGCCGGCGGAGCGGCCCTCTCAGAGCAGTGGCGGCTGAGCGGGGTCGTCTTCCCCCTCCCGCCAGCCGAAGCGCTTCAAGTCCACACGCTCCCGCTCGTCGAACTCCACGCCTTCCTGTTCGAGCAACTTGCGCTGGGCCACCGACCCCAGCCCGGGCCGGGGGCTGATTTTGCCCTGGCTGTTGATCATACGCTGCCAGGGCACATCGTTGGGCGCGTTCGCCATCGCCTCGCCCACCCAGATCGGGCCGACGCGCCGGTATTGGTCAGCGGGAACGTCCGGCGGCGGCGTGATTAGCGCGGCAATCTGGCCGTAGGTGGCGACCCTGCCGCGCGGGATGCGCCTTACCAGAGCATACACCTGTTCGGCAAATCTCTTGGGGTCGGGTGGGGAGGAGTAGCGCATTGCAAAGCGCCTGCGAGTATAGCACGGGCATTCGGGTTGAATTCCAGTATAATCCCTCGCATGTTATGGCGGATTGGGCTGGCGACGCTGGCCGCCGGGCTGGGGGCCGGTTGCGCGCCTCACCCGCTGACGCCGGCGCCGACCCTGCTGCCGCCTGTTGTGGCCCTGGCCACCCAGACACCGGCGCCGACCGAGACGCCTGAGCCTTCGGCGACGCCAACGGCAGCACCGACTGTGAGGCTCGAACCTTCGGCGACCGTGCTGCCGCCAACGCCGGCCCAGACTGTAGCCTCAGCCGTTCGCC
Organism: Anaerolineales bacterium; assembly: GCA_025057205.1. Lineage (GTDB taxonomy): Bacteria > Chloroflexota > Anaerolineae > Anaerolineales > UBA6663 > JANWXR01. The sequence continues at coordinate 11,438 of JANWXR010000011.1, forward strand.
CGGCAGGTGGGGCAGGGTCTGCGGTCAGTTTCTCTATGACTGTCCAACCATCGCCGGTCGCGCCTCCAGTCAGTGTCGTGACCTCGCCGCCTGAGACTGCCATCGCCGCGCCGCCCTCCGCCGATGTGGCCGCCGCCGAGTTGTACATGGTGGAGCTGGTGAATGCCCGGCGGCAGACAGCGGGCCTGGCGCCGTTGATTGCAGACCCGACGCTGATGAGCGTGGCGCGTGCACGCGCTGCCGACATGGTGGCGCGGAACTACACCGGCCATTACGACCCGGTGACCGGCGCTTCGCTGGCCCGCCCGGCGATGCGCGCCGCCGGCTTCACCAGCAGCTACCTCGGTGAGAACTGGTACGGCTCGGGCCGGGCGCTGCCGGAGGCGGTGGACGCTGCGATGAGCTGGTTCATGGGCGATGCGCCGCATCGAGACAACATCCTCAACCCCAACTATGTTTTTCTCGGCGTGGGCCTCGCCCACAATGGCCGGTTGTGGTTGATTGTGCAAAACTTTGCCGGAGCGAACTGAAGCCCGCCGTCCGCTCTCTGCCGCATGACCAACAAAGAACTCGCTCAACTCTTCGCCACCATTGCCGATCTGCTGGAGATCAAGGGCGAAGTCATCTACAAGGTGCTGGCCTATCGCCGGGCGGCGGACACCTTCCGCGAGTACGCCCGCCCCATCAAAGACGTCTGGCGCGAAGGCAAGCTCCGCGAGGTTCCCGGCGTCGGCCCCGCCATTGCTGAGAAAGTCAACGAACTGCTCACCACCGGCAAGCTGGAGTTCTACGAGAAGCTCATCCGCGAGGTGCCCCCCAGCCTGGCCGAAATGTTGACCGTGCCCGACCTCGGTCCGAAGCGCGTGGCCCAGATCTGGAAGAAGCTCAACATCACCACCTTGCAGGAGCTGGAAGCCGCTGCGCGCGCCGGACGGCTGCGCAAGCTGGCCGGTCTGGGAGAGAAAATCGAAGCCCGCATCCTGGCCGGCCTGGAGGCTCGCCGCCGCTCTGTCGGGCGGATGCCGCTTGGGCAGGCCTGGCCGGTGGCCCAGGACATCCTGCGCTATCTGCGCCTCCTGCCCAACGTCAAGGCCGCTGAAGTGGCCGGCAGCCTGCGCCGGATGCGACCCACCATCGGCGACCTGGATTTTCTGGTGGCCGCCGACGATGCGCGCCAGGTCATGGCCGCCTTCGTCACCCATCCCCTCGTGGCGCGCGTGCTGGCGCAGGGCGCGACCAAGACCTCCGTAGAACTCGATGTCGGTGTGCAGGCCGATCTGCGCGTGCTGCCGCCGGAGCGCTTCGGCACGCTACTGCAATACTTCACCGGCAGCAAGGAGCACAACGTCCGCTTGCGCGAGCTGGCCCTCGACCGGGGCCTCTCGCTCAACGAGAACGCCTTCGTCGAAATGAAGACCGGCAAGGAAATCTTATGCGCGACCGAAGCCGAGGTCTATCGCACCCTCGGCCTGCCGCTTATCCCGCCGGAGATGCGCGAGGACCGCGGAGAGATTCAGGCCGCGCTCGCCGGCACGCTGCCCCGGCTGGTGGAGCTGCGCGACCTGCAGAGCGAGCTGCACTCGCACAGCACCTGGAGCGACGGGCAGGTGAGCGTGCGTGAGATGGCGCTGGCCGCCCGTAACCGCGGTCTGCGCTGCTTGGCCATCACCGACCACTCGCAGAGCCTGGCCGTCGCCAACGGCCTGACGCCCGAACGTCTGCGCGCGCAACGCCGCGAGATTGACGCCGTGCAGGCCGAGCTGGGAACCGGCTTCATCCTGTTGCAGGGTGCAGAGGTCGAAATCCGGGCGGACGGCTCGCTCGATTACGGCGACAACGTGCTGGAAGACCTCGACCTCGTCATCGCTTCGCTGCACACCTCGTTGCGTCAGGAGCGCGAGAGAGTTACTGCCCGCCTCATCCGAGCCATCGAAAACCGCAACGTGGACATCATCGGCCACCCGACCGGGCGGCTGCTGCCGGACCGCGAGGGCGCCGACCTGGACATGGAGGCCGTGCTGCGCGCGGCTGCCGAGGCGGGCGTGGCGCTGGAAATCAACGCCAACCCGCAGCGCCTCGACCTGGAAGACATCTACATCAGGCGCGCGCTCGAACTTGGCTGTCTGCTCGCCATCAACACCGACGCGCACCGGCCCGAGGAATTCGGCCTGGCCCATTACGGCGTGGGGATGGCGCGGCGCGGCTGGGCGCCTGCCGACCGCATTCTCAATACGTGGCCGCAGGAAGACCTGCTGCAATGGCTGGAAGACCGCGGCCATCGCAAACCGAAGCCGCTGCCGGCGCTGACCTTCCCGCAGCCGGAGCCGGTCCCAGCGTCGCCGGCCGCACCTGCGGTCAGGGCCAAGCCCGCCGCCAAAGACGGTTCGAAGAAGCCCGCTGCTCGACGCAAAGCTACAGCCGCAACCACTGCTGTGAAGAAGACCGTGAAGAAGACTGCAAGGAAAACAAAAGCCGCTCCCGCCAAAGCCTCCCGACGACGCTGACCAAGTCTTGAGCCATGAACACAACTTCGATTATGGCGCCTCAGCTGGCGGCCATCGTGCGCCAGGCCTTCCCTGGCGTCACCGAGGACGATGTACGTGCGCTGATGGACGTTGCCGTCGCACAAACCTATCCTGCCGAGCACGTGCTCGTGCATGAAGGCGAGATCGAGCACGTCTTTTACATCCTGGCCGACGGCCAGGCCGAAATCAGCCAAAAGCTGGGCGACGGCACCAAGCGCGTCATCACCACGCGCCAGCCGGGCGAGTTCTTCGGTGAGATGGCGCTGATTGAGAAGATGCCGCGATCCGCCACGGTCACGGCGCTGACCAAGGTCACGGTGCTCGAAGTGTCCGAGGAAGCGTTCCAGGAGCTGCTGGTCTCCCGTCCCACGCTGGCGCTGGCGATGATCCGCCGTTTCGTCTCCAACGTGCGCGCCTCGGGCCGTGCCACCATCGCCGACCTGACGCGAAAAAACGAGGAACTGCGCCGGGCCTACGAAGAACTGAAGGCGGCGCAGGCGGAGCTGGTGCAAAAGGAGAAGCTGGAGCACGAGCTGGAGATTGCCGGCGAGGTGCAGCGCAGCCTGTTGCCGGCTACCTTCCCCAAGGTGAACGGCTATTCCTTCTTTGGGCGCAACGTCCCGGCGCGGCATGTGGGCGGCGACCTCTACGACGTGATTCGCGTGGACGATGAACATGTGGGCCTGCTGATGGCCGACGTCTCCGACAAGAGCGTGCATGCGGCGCTGATCATGGCCGTCACCCGTACCTTGTTTCTCTCACATGCGCGCCGGAGCCGCTCGCCTGCCGAGGTCGCCGTTGCCGTTCACGAGGGCCTGCTCGAAGTTTCGAGCAACGATGACATGTTCGTCACCGTGTTCTACGGCGTGCTCAACACGAGCACCGGCCACCTGCGTTACGTGCGCGCCGGGCAGGATGAGCCACTGCTCTACCGCGCTGCCGGCGGCCCGCCTGAGAGCCTCACGGCCAACGGTCGCTTCTTGGGCATGTTGCCCGAACTCAAGTTGGAGGAACGCGAGACGCGCCTGTATCCCGGTGACCTGCTGGTGATGTACTCCGACGGCGTGTCCGACGCCATGAACTCGGAGAATGCCGTTTACGGCGTGGACCGTCTGCGCACTCTGCTGGAGGCCTATCGCGCCGCGCCGGCCAAGGTCGTCTGCTCGGCGATCTTCAATGACGTCTTCGAGTTTCGCGGCAATACGCCTGCCTTTGACGACATCACCGTGCTGGTTGTTCGCTGCGAGGGTTAGTGTGAAGACGCCGCAGGACTCGGCGCTGTATATCCCGCTGTGGATGTTGATGCTGGTGGCCGGCGTCTTTGCGCTGGCAGCCCTGACCCTGCTGGGCATCTCGCTGGCCACCCGTACCGCCGACCGGCCTCAGCCCACCGCGACCGCGCAACTGGTGATTGTGGCTCCACCGGTTGCCTCGCCCACCGTGCCCAATGCGACACCCTCGCCAACGCTCACTGCCGAGCCGACGGCTACGCTGCCACCGCCGCCTTCCGCCGGCGACATCAGAATCGGTGACTTTGTGCAGATCACCGGGACGGGCACAGTGGGCTTCCTCAACCTACGAGCCGAGCCGAGCCTGAAAGCTGCTGTTAACTACCTCGCCATTGAGCGCGAGGTGCTGCAAGTGCAGGCCGGCCCGGTTGAAGCCGATGGCATTACCTGGTGGTATCTGGTAGACCCGGCCACGAACACCCGCTTCGGCTGGGGCGCGCAGAATTACCTTCAGGTGGTGCAAGGACCCTAATGAGTTTCGGATTTGTGATTGCTGATTTTGGATGGGCATTCGGCAATCCAAAATCCAAAATCGCAAATGCCCAAGCCTACCGGAATCACCCTCGACCGCTCGAACAAGTTGCTGCTCATCACTTGGGATGATGGCCAGACTTGCCGCTATCCGCTGCAACGGTTGCGCGAAGCCTGCCCGTGCGTAGAGTGTCGTGGTGGACACGCGAACATGGGTCGTACGCCGGATGTGGAGAACCTGCTGGGACTATCCGGGCCGGGCGACTCGTTGTTGATCCCTCTAACGCGCACCAAGAGCTATGAAATCGCGCGGCTCACGCCCGTCGGCAATTATGCCCTGATGCCGGAATGGGCCGACGGTCACAAGACCGGCATCTATACCTGGACCTACCTGCGCGATTTGTGCACCGACCTCGAAGACGCCCTCAAAAAGCGCGACGACTCGCTCTATAAACCCCTGAGCGAATAAATCTCCAATCTCCAATCTCCAATCTCCAATGAAAAAACTCCCCCTCTCCGCCGAAGACCTCTATGCCCTGAAATCTGTCGAAGACCCCCAGCTCAGCCCAGACGGGCGCTATCTGGCATTTGTCAGAGTGGATGTGGACAAGCTGGGCAACAAGTACGACCGGCATCTCTGGCTGGTTGACCTGACGGAGCGCCGCCCAACGCCGCGCCAGTTCACGTTTAGCGCGAAGTCGGATTTCAACCCGCGCTGGTCACCGGACTCGCGCACGCTGGCCTTCGTCTCCACGCGCAACGAGAAGCCGCAGATTTATCTGATTGCCGTAAACGGCGGCGAAGCGCGCCCGTTGACCTCTATGCCCAACGGCGCCACCAACCCGGTCTGGAGCCACGATGGCCGGCGCATCGCTTTTCTCTCCAACGTCAACGCCGAAGAGCGCGCGCGTGAGGACTCCGGTGAGGAACCGCCGCCGCCCGCCGACGCGCTGGAGGCTAAGCACCGCAGCGAGCGCCAAGAGTACAATGAGAAGCAGAAAACCGACCCGCGCGTCATCACTCGCCTGCCGTATCGCACCGGTACAGAGTACCTCAGCGACCGCCGCTCGCACATCTACGTGATAGATGTCGTCGAGGGGGCCAAGCCTCAGCGTGTCACCGACGGTGAACTGGATTTCAATGACATCAGCTGGACGAAGGACGGCTCCGCCATCATCTCCACGCAATCGCGTGAGCCGGACCACGACCCGTGGCTATACCGCGCCGTCGTCAGCGTGCCTGTGCCCGGCCTTTCAAAGCAACGCAAGCCGTTCCGTTTTCTCACCAATCCCGGCTTGGAATACTTTTCGCCGCAGGTCTCGCCGGACGGCAAGTGGATCGCCGCTGTGCGCGTGCCAGACCACGGCTCATGGGGCCAGTGCACGCGGCTGGCGCTGATCCCGGTTGACGGTGGCCCAGCGCGCTCGCTCACCGACGAGTTCGATCGGCATGTCGCCGACTTCGCCTGGGCCGCCGACTCGCGTTCGCTTTACTTTCTGGTCAACGACCGCGGTGATACGCACCTCTATCGGGTGGAAGTGAACTCAGGCCGAATTACACGAGTGATCGGCGGGCGGCGGATGCTGCTCGCTTTCAGCGTGGATCGCGCCGGGCAGATTGCCTTCGTGGCGCACACGCCGGAGCGCCCGGCAGACCTTTACCTGGTGAAGGCAGGACGTGAAAAGCGCCTAACGGACTTCAACGACAAGCTGCTGGCCGAGCGCATCATTCAGCCTATCGAGGAGAATTGGCACACTGCGCCGGATGGCCGCAAGATACAAGGCTGGCTGCTCAAGCCGCTCGGCTATCGTCGGGGCAGGAAGTATCCGCTGGTGGTGAACATGCACGGCGGGCCATGGGTGATGTGGGGGCCGAGCGCGCCGGCTATTTGGCTGGAGTGGCAGTTGCACGCAGCGCGTGGCTATGCCGTCTACTTCTGCAATCCACGCGGCTCGCAGGGCTACGGCGAAGAGCACGCTCTGGCCATCCAGCACAACTGGGGCGACCGGGTGATGCAAGATGTTCTCAGCGGGGTGGACAACGTCGTTGCGCAGGGCTTCGTGGACGTGAAGCGGATGGCGCTGACCGGCGGAAGTTACGCCGGCTACCTGACGGTCTGGATCATCGGCCACGACTCGCGCTTCGCCTGTGCCTGGGCGCAACGCGGCCTGTACAACCTGACGTCGTTCTTCGGCACGAGCGACGTGCCCCAGCTCATCGAGCGCGAGTTCGAGAGTTACGGCTTCGACAACGTCGAAGAACTGTGGCACCAGTCGCCGCTGGCCTACGTCCGCAACATCCATACGCCGCTGGCCATCGAGCACCAGGATAACGACTGGCGTTGCCCGCCCTCCGAAGCCGAGCAGCTCTATGCCGCGCTCAAGCGCCTCAAGCGCGACGTGGTGCTCATTCGCTACCCGCGCGAGGGGCACGAGATGTCCCGCTCTGGCGAGCCACAGCATCGCGTGGACCGCCTCAACCGGCAGGTGGAGTGGTTTGATAAGTATTGCAAAGCAGGAAGGGAGAAGGAAGGAGAAAGTGTTAGATGAGCTGCGTCAGTTGGGAGAGGACTTGTCGCACGCTGGTTTTGCGCGCAGTCGTGCAGGGGAGGATGAGCGTCTCAGCGGGTAAGCCGAGAACGGGGCGCAGCTTTTCCGGTTTGGCGGCGCCTGGCAGGTCCTGCTTGTTGGCAGCTACCACGAAGGGCACGCGACGCAGCGCCGTAAACGTGCTGAGCAGGTCGCGGGCCTCGGCGAAGGTGTCGGGCGCGGCGGCGTCCACCAGCAGCACGAAGCCGGCCATCTCACGCGCCAGGATGTCCCACATGAAGTCGAAGCGCGCCTGACCTGGCGTGCCGTGCAGGTGCAGTACATCGTCGCCCAGGGTCAATCGGCCATAGTCCATAGCGACGGTGGTGTAGGGCTTATCCGGCTGGCCGTAGGCACGCAACCCTCGCGGCCCAGGCGCGGTAGAGGCAAAGGTCGCATCGCTCACCCGCCGCTCGGTGGCGACGACGGCGATCTCGCTGATGGTGCGGATGAAGCTGGACTTGCCGGCGCCAAACGGCCCGGTCACGACGATTTTGAGGGAACGCGACATGCGGCCTCCAACACAGGAACTGGTCGAACAAGCCCGGATTGTATTGGATTTCGCCATTGGCGCAACGATGCCCTGCCCTTAGGGCTTCGCCGTCTTGGCATCCCGGCGAAAGTCCACAAAGCGATAGCCGACGCCGCGCTCGGTGAGGATGTACTTGGGATTGGCGGGGTCCTTCTCGAGCTTCTGGCGCAGGTAGTTGATGTAGAGCCGCAGGTAGTGAGTCTCTTCGCGGTACTCGTAGCCCCAGACCTTGGCGAGGAGCTGGTCGTGCGGCACGACCCAACCGGCGTTTTGCACTAGATGGTAGAGCAAGCGGAACTCAGTGGGGCGCAGTTTGATGGGTTTGCCCTCGACCAGCACCTCGCGCCGGTCAAAGTTGATGCTCAGGCGATCGTCCACGTGGATGGTAGATTTCTCCATCGCCGCCGGCGCGGTGACCCGGCGTAGCACGGCCCGCACTCGGCTGACTAGCTCGCGTGGGCTGAAGGGCTTGGTCACGTAATCGTCTGCGCCAAGCTCCAGGCCGCGCACGCGGTCATCCTCCTCGCCGCGTGCCGTGAGCATAATCACCGGGATGGACGAAATTTCACGCAGCAGGCGCAGCGTCTCGAAGCCATCCAGCTCCGGCATGGCTACGTCGAGCAGCACCAGATCGGGCAGCGCGTCCCGTACCTGATTGAGCGCCGCCAGCCCATCGGTCGCTTCGACCACTTCAAACCCGTCATGCTCGAGGTTGAGGCGGATGAATCGGATCATGCGCGGCTCATCGTCCACGACCAGGATGCGGTAGCGCTCGCGGGTGTCGGGCATGTGGCGTTTGGCGATTAGAGATTAGATATTGGAGATTGAGCGACGCAGCCAATCTCTGATCTCCAATCTCTACTCTCTCACAAAGCCGACAATCTTCTCTTCCTCGGCGGTGGGCATAATCTCGATGAAGGTGATACGCGACATGGGCCAGATGACCTGGGTGACGTTGGGCGCAAGATAGCGCAGGTCTTTGTTGTCACGCTGGCGGGGGTTAAGCGCCAGGATGCAGGTGTCGGTGGGGGAGGGGAGCTTTTCCACCTCTGCCAGGATGGGGTCTTCGTTTGCGATGTGGATGAGGACTTGAAACGCCATAAGGTTCTCCAAGATACAGCGACCCTCGTTTAGAGGTTGAAGTGAATCCGCAGCGGAAATTTGCCTAGCCGGATCTCGTCGCCGCTCTCTAGCCGGACGGGTTCGTTGGCGGTGAGCTGTGTGCCATTCAGCCAGGTGCCGTTCGAGCTGCCCAGATCAATCAGCAGCAGCTGACGCCGGTCCACACGCAACAGGGCGTGCTTGCGTGAGACGCCCTTTTCGCGTCCGCCGTAGGCGCTTAGATTGACGTCGGGCAGCTCGTTCTCCAGCCCTTCGCGTCCGATGACGTACTGCGATTTGCCTTCCAGGATGAGCGATTGTCCGGGAAGGAGCAGGGCGATTTGTCCGGTCTTCAGGTCGGCGGTGCTCGGACCAGAAGCCGTGATGTGCGTCGTCTCACGCAATTTGCTGGTGCAGATGAAACCCAGCGTGGGCTTATCCTCTCCCGGCGGTTGCCACAAGTACGCGCCGCAGTTCGAGCAAAACAGCTCGCCTTCCGTTTCTCTCTGACGACAGGTTGGGCATTGGATCATGACGTCGGTTCCGGCACTTAGAGTCGCGTGGGGTCTAGATTCAGGTCCTGAACTCGGAGCGGGATCAGCGCGCGTGTGCCGTACTTAATTCGCTTCTTGGACTCTTCCGAGATCGTTTGTTGTTGTTCCAACCGTTTGGCTTCCGTAATGGCGACCTTTGCCAGTTCTGGCTGGCCTGAAGCCAACAAGCGAGTGCTGAGCGTAGACAGGAGGCGCGACGCACCGGCAAGGTTGCCGGCTTCGACTTGTTGCCAGGCGCGCTCTTGCAACTTGTGCTGCGAGTATTTGCTTAGTGCATCAATGAGCACCTGTGGTGGTGGCGGCGGCGGCTCTAGATTCGCCACTGTCGCTACCGCTATATCATAGGTGATGCGCTCGTCCTTGCGGCCCAGCCCGGGTATATCACCGTACAGGGCCAGGCGGGCGATAGGCCGCACGCCTTCGGGCAGCCGCGGCAGCCTGAATTTGAGCAGCACCACCAATGGCCGGTCCCGCAACAGGCTGCCCAGCCGCACGGTTTCATCCGTCTCCAGCGGGCCGGGCTCGGGGCTGATCTTGAACGCTTCGAGCAGCTGCACGTCCTGGTCGAGCAACACGCGCAGGGTCAGGCGTTCGCCGAAGGCCGCGCCCAGGCTGCGCACTTTATTCTGAAGGAACTCGTGAATCTGTTCCGGGGAGCTGATGTACTCGGTCGTGCCTCCCGTCAGGCTGGTCAGTTCATCCAGGAACTTGTCGTTCCACTCTTCGCCGATGCCCAGCCCGCTCAGTGAGATACCATCCGCTGCGGCCAGCGCTGCCAACAGCAGGCAATCGTTCTCGTCGCCGTAGGTGCGACCGTCGGTCAACAGCATCAGATGGTTGACGGTGCTCGGGCTGAGGTGAGAGTGTAATTCGAACAGGCCGGCCAACAGCCCGCAGAGCATCTCTGTGCCGCCGTGGGCGTTGATGGTGCTGACCTTAGCTTTGGCAAGCTGTTTCTGTTCCGGTGAGCCGGTCTGGGCTGAGAGGATGACCTCGGCTTTGTCGCTGAAGGTGATAATGCTGCAGGTGTCATTGGGACGCAGGCTGTCAATCAGCTGCATCACGGCTTCCTTGACCTGGTTCAGGCGCTCGCCCTGCATCGAGGTGGAGCGGTCAATCACCACGGCCAGGTTGACAGGCGGCGGCGGCAGATTGCCCAAGCTAAGCGCGGGGCGGATCTCCACCAGAGCGTAGAGCACCTGTGGCTCGTCGAGCGCCGGCACGCGGCCCCGGCTGAGCGCGCACCGCAGGGCCAGCGCGGAGCCGCCCTGTTCTTTGAACTGCGCGTCGTAGCGAGCGCGCTGCGCTGGGTCGCTCAGGGTGGCATGGGCCTCGGTGATGAGCCGGAATTCCTCAGCCGCTGCTGCGCTTTTATTAACGTCTGGATGAAAGCGTCGGGTGGCGCCCAGGTAGGCGATCTTAATGTCTTCTGCGCTGGCGTTAGGCGAGATGCCGAGCAGACTGTAGAGGTTGCCGATGACCATGTGCCTACCTCAGCCCGGCAGTTGCACCATGACGACTGTGATGTTGTCTGGCCCGCCCGCCTCGTTGGCAGCACGCACCAGGGACTCACAGGCGCCCTGAATGCTGGGAGACTGGCGGACGATTTGGTGAATGATGTGGTCGGGCACCAGGCTCCACAGGCCGTCCGAACATATGATGAGAATTGATCCGGGCGAGAGCCGACGCGAAATCACATCGGCCTCCAGGCCTTCTCCCTGGCCCACAGCTCGGTAGAGCACGCTGCGCTGCGGGTGGACGGCGGCTTCGTCGTCGGTGAGCTGGCCCATCTCCTTCAGGCGCTGCACCAGCGAATGATCGCGCGTCAGTTGCTCCATCCGCCCATTGCTGATGACGTAGGCGCGGGTGTCGCCCACGTGACAGAGGATGAGCTGGTCGCCGACAATCAATGCGCCGGTGAGGGTGGTGCCGCCTTCCGGCACAAGGCGAACGACGGTACGGTTGGCCTCGGCGATCGCCAATTCCATCACTTCGGTCAGCGAGGGGCGTTCGTAGTCGGAGCGCGGATCGGCCAGCAGGGAGGGCAGGACATTTTCCAGCACCACGCGGGCGAGGGTTCGGCCGGCGATGCCGCTGGCGCGCTCACCGAGCAAGTGCCCGCCCATCCCGTCCGCTACCACAAACAGGCCGATGTGCGGCATCGGTTCCAGGCCTCTCAGCTCGCCGGTGAACGCCAGCAACACGTCCTCGTTGTGTGTCCGCACCTGACCGACATGTTGAGCCAGGCCAACGGTGAAGCGTGTTGGCGAGGGCCGCGGCCAAATCTGGTCATGGTCGGAGGCGCGCAGCCCAAGCTCCGGCAACGGCACCGTCGCATCCGGGTCGGACGAACTCGAAGGCAGCGGTGGCAGTGTCTCTGAGCCTGGGCTGCGGCTCTGCCCCATCCACTTCTTTAGGAAATCAAACACGGTTTGCTCCGCTGTAAACGCCGGTGTGACTGCATTTTCAGGCTGTCAGGGCGTAGAGATGATGGTCGAAGGAGCCAATGTACACCACGTTGTTGGCGATGGCCGGCGAAGAGGTGATCGGGCCTTTGGCGGTGAACTTCCAGCGCAGCCGGCCACTGGCCACATCTATGGCGTAAAGCGAATGGTCTACGGAGCCGACGTAAACGGTGCCGCCAATGACCGCAGGCGAGGAATTGACCTGGCCATTGGTGGCAAAGCGCCAGGCTTCGCGTCCGTTGCGAATGTCAATGGCATATAGGTGATTATCGGCGGAGCCAACAAGCAGGAGATTGCCATCGATGGTCGGCGAGGACAAGATGGGTTTGTTGGTGCGGAACTGCCAGAGCCGCCATCCGGAAGAGGCATCGAGTGCATAAATCATGCCGTCCAGCGAGCAGACATACAGCGTGCCGTTGTGCAACAGCGGGGATGAAGTGATGCCGCGCTTTGCCCGGAACATCCACTTGCGCTCGGCGCGCAGGTCAATGGCGTAGAATTCGCCGCTCTCGCAGCCGAAGTAGACGCGGTCGCCGCTAACCACCGGGCGGCACCGAATGACGTCGCTGGCCTGATAACGCCAGGCCTTGCGGCCGGTGGTGGCGTTGACCACATGCAGATAATGGTCGTCCGCCCCGAAGAAGATGTGACCATCGGCGAAGCGCGGTGCGGCGCGAATCGGTCCGTCGGCATAGTACGTCCACTGCAGGCGGCCTGATTTGGCCGATACGGCGTGCAGCCGGTGATCCTCCGAGCCGATGTACAGATTGTCCTGATGAATGACCGGCGGTGCCGGCAGGCCGCCGTCGGTGGCGTACTTCCAGGCCAACTTGCCGTCGGCAGCGTTGACGGCGTAGAGATTGTTGTCGTAGGCGCCAACGTAAACAAACGCACCGCTCACCACTGGGCTGGCGCGGATTTCATCCTCGCAGCGGAAGACCCATAGCGGCGTGACCTCGCTGAGATTGACAAGGGCAGGGCCTTCGGTAGGCCGGGCCTGGCTGGCAGCTCCGGTTGCAGCTGTCTCTATTCGGCCAGTACCGGCGGGCCGGCTGAGTGAGCCGGAGATGCGGCGGCGCAGCGTCTTGAGCGCCTGTTTCATGGCTTCGGCGCTGGCAAATCGCTCCGCGGGATTGTAGTTCAGCGCCGTCATGATAATTGACTCCAGCTCCAGACTGACGCTTGGGTTGGATTTGCGGATGGGCCGCTCGGCGAAGGTGAACGGCGGTTCGATGCGCGGGTCCTGTTTGGTTAGCAGATGATGGAGCGTCGCGCCGAGCGCGTAAATGTCGCCTGCCGGGCTGGCCTCGCCGCGGTACTGCTCCGGTGGCGAGTAACCCTCGGTGCCGATCATCGTGCCCTTCTGCCCAGCTTGGTAAGCGCGCGCGATGCCGAAGTCAATCAGCCGGATGCTGCCGTGTTGGTCAAGCATGATGTTGGACGGCTTTAGGTCGCGGAAGATGATCGGGTCGGGCTTGCCGTCCTTGTCTTTGTGGTTATGCAGATAGGAAAGCACATCGCACAGTTCGATCGCCCACCCGATCACCACATCTTCGCTGAGCAGGCCGGGGAACTCGTTGAGATAGGTCTCCAGGTCTTTGCCGTCAATGAACTCCATCACTAGAAACGAGCGGTCGCTTTGGTTGAAGTAGTCATAGATTTTGGGGATGGCGGGGTGGTCTAGCGAAGCGAGGGTGTTGGCTTCGCGCTCGAAGATTTTGGCGACCATCTCACGCATGCTAGGGTCGGCGATGTTGATGATCTCTTTAACGGCGACGTACTTGGTGACGTTAGGGAAGCGCAAGTCACGGGCCTGATAGACGGAGCCCATGCCGCCGACGCCCAGGACTTTGATGATAGAGTAGCGATTCTGCAGGATGGAACCGGGCTTCAGGCTTCCGTCACCAGCGTTTTGTAGGCGGTGGGTTACCGAACGTGTCGCTTTGCGCGCGTCAAACACAGTCCCAATTCTTACTACACTAACTGGAGAGAATTATAACGGCCTACGAAAGGGGATGCAATTCGCGTTCTGCACTAAAGATCACGGTACATGTTATGCTGCCGCAGGTGTCCTCGCCAGCCAAGCGGGGTGACAGCCAACGTGATTTCTGGCTCGGCGTCTTCAACGGGGTGCTCTTCACCCTAGCTGAGACGCTCACCGACTCTACCCAGTCCTGGTGGCCTTTGTGAGCCGTCTCACTCGGTCGCCTAGCCTGATCGGTCTGGCCGCTCTTTTGCGTGATGCCGGCTGGCTTCTCCCTCGGCTCTGGCTTCTCGGTTACGTTCTAAGCGTGCCCCATTCAGCCGGCGACTGCGCCAGGCCTTGCGCATTCTCCGCGCCGATCGCCTCTATGCCTTGCTTTTTGCTGAGGCGCGCCAGTCGGCCTTGAGATAGACGCCCGTGCCAAAGCTAACCTAGGACGCCCACTATCCCAACGGCAACCAACACGCCGCCGCCAACCGAGACGAACACCCCGCTGCCCACAGCGACCGACACGCCACTGCCGACGCCGACCAACACCCCGACGCCGGAAACGCCAACGGCCACTTTAACAACAATAGGGGATCCGGCGACCTGGACACCCACTCCTGAGCCAATGGCAGCCCCAACACCCGGCTAGCCTCAACCCATCCGATCCGTTGGTGCCGAAGCAGTGGCTGTATGCCGTGCGCGCCACGATTGATAGACCGTCACGCCGATCGTCAGCGCCGTCAGCGGGATGACGAAGTAAAGCATCACGTTGCTAAACATCGGCAGAGCGTCATGCTGATTGGCAGCCAACAGCAGGTAGGCGGTATAGGCCGCGTAGTAGCCAAGGAAAACAAAGCCCTCCCAGCGGGCAATGGTGTAACCGGTAAAGAAAATGGGGAGGCAGGCCACGGCCACAGTAATCATCACCGGAATATCGAAGTCGAAAGCCGCCGGCGCGACGTTGACGCCGTCCGGCGCAACGAGCGCAGCCAGGCCGAGCACCGACAGGAGGTTGAAGATGTTGCTGCCGACCACGTTCCCTACGGCGATGTCGCGCTCGCCCTTGAGCGACGCCATCACCGATGTGGCAACTTCCGGCAGCGAGGTGCCACCGGCCACAATCGTTAGGCCGATGACCAGCTCGCTCACGCCAAAGGCGCGCGCCAGGGCGATGGCGCCGTCCACGAACCAGTTCGAGCCGAGCATTAGCATCACCAGCCCGCCGACGACGAAGGCCAGGTTGAGCATAATCTGTCCTATACCGCGCGGCTTTTCGCCGAACTCCTGAGCATACTCGGCTTCCACCGCTTTACTCTCCTTCCGGCCCTGATGGATGGCGAAGGCGGTGTAAGCAATCAGGCCGGAAAAAAGGAGCAAGCCGTCCAATCGGTCAACTTTGCCGTCAGACGCCATTAGCGCGAAGAGGAGTGAGACGCCGATCATGATCGGCACATCCACCCGCACCAGCTGTTGGGAGACAATCAGCGGCGCAACGACGGCGGACAGGCCTAAAATCAGCAGTACGTTGAAGATGTTGCTTCCCACCACATTACCGATGGCGATGTCGGCGCCGGCCTCGCCTGACCAGGCCGCCTGCACGCTGACGGCCAACTCCGGCGACGAGGTGCCGAAGGCGACGACCGTCAGCCCGATGACGAGCGGCGAGATGCCGAGGGCAGCCGCCAGCCGCGCGGCGCCGCGCACCAGCACTTCCGCGCCGAGGGTCAGCGCGGCCAGCCCGCCCAGCAGCATCAGAATCATTGTCCAATCCATTTGGTTTCTCCTTATCCGTCAACCGACGAGCAATTGCTCTTCGGGATATTCGAAGGGAGCCGAGCGTGGTGGCAACTACGTCAGCGCCCGCAGCCGGCCCGAAACATCCGCCTCCTT
>JANWXR010000120.1 GCA_025057205.1 Anaerolineales bacterium
GCCCGCCGAAGGACGAAGGAGCGGCTGACATCTTTTGCGTGCACACGCCACGCGGGAGTCATTGACGCGCCGAAAGCCGGCGTGATATACTCCGCGCCGCCAGCACACAGGCGCCTTATAGTCGTCAACAGGCCCCTATCGTCTAGTGGACCAGGACGTGGCCCTCTCAAGGCCAAAACTGGGGTTCGAATCCCCATAGGGGCATAGCCTCCGAAAATGCGGCCACAGCGCCGCGTTTTCGTTTATCGGTCAGGCTCAGAGCTGTGAGAGGATGATCGGCCCATCTTCGGTGATGGCGACCGTGTGCTCGAACTGGGCCGAGAGCTTGCCGTCGTTCGTCACCACCGTCCAGCCATCCTTCAGCAGCGTCCAGTCCGGCACGCCCTCGTTAATCATCGGCTCGATGGTAAAGACCATGCCGGGGCGCAGACGCGGCCCCTGGCCGCCCGGCCCGACGTGCGGCACCGATGGCGCCTCGTGCAGGTTGCGCCCGATGCCGTGCCCGCCCCACTCCCGCACCACGCTGTAGCCCTGGCTCTCGGCGTACAGTTGAATGACCGCGCCGATGTCGCTGACGTAGCGGCCCGGCTGGGCGGCGGCGATGCCGCGTCGCAGGCACTCCTGCGCCACGTCCAGCAGGCGCTGCGCGCGCGGCGAGATTCGGCCAACAGCGAACGTCACGCAGGCGTCGCCGCAGTAGCCGTTGTATTTCAGGCCGATGTCAATGCCGACGATGTCGCCTTCCTTCAACACGCGCCCGTTGGGCAGGCCATGACAGATTTCGTGATTGACTGAGGCGCAAATGACGCCGGGGAAGGGTGGGTGGCTGGGGGGATTGCCGCGATAGCCTTTGTAGAGCGGCAACGCCCCGCGTTCCTCGATCAGCGCAGCGACCTTTTGATCCAGCTCACGCAAGGTGATGCCGGGGCGGATGTTGTGCCGCAGCAGGTCAAAGCACTGCGCCACCAGCCGGCCCGACTCGCGCATGGCCGCAATATCCTGCGGGCGTTTGAGATGGATGTGTTGTTTTGAATTCGGGGGCGGCGCAAAGACGTTAGCTAGCCGATTGATCAGAGTGGTCACGCGCCGGATTATACCGCAGCCATTCGTGACTCCACCGAAAAACTATGATCTCACCGCGAAGCCGCAAAGACGCAGGGACGCAGAGAGGGAGTTTGCCGAGTGTGAAAACAGCTGTGACATGACGGCGCAGCTTGGGCTTTAACGCGAAGCCGCGAAGAGCGCAAAGGATTCGCCTTTATTTTCCTTCGCGTTCTTGGCGTCTTCGCGGTTCAGATGGACTTTTTTCAGTAGTCTATTTCGTCTGTTTCAGAATGCCTGTCGGGAGGAGGCGTATTGGTTGTTCAAGCTCAACGTTGGCTTGCAGGCGATGGCACATCGTCAGGATCATTTTGTAGCTCAATCCCGGTTCCACAGCCAATTCACGGGCGGTCTCACCCTTACACACCCCTCGCGGGAGTAATATACCTTGTTCAGGTATCCAGCGGCTGCCTTGAAAGACTGTGCCGGTGTGGAGATTGTAAATCCGTTCCGCACTGTTCACACCACTGAACGTCCGGGGAGCCGGTGTGCGTGCGCCGGAACTCTCGCGACTGTTCTACGCCGCGCTTACGCTTGGGACATTTCAGCCCCTGCGGATGACAATGCTCAAGCATTCACTTGACGCCATCTTCTTCATCAAGGAGTTCTGTGATTGGAGATTCCATGCCCCAAGTTTACTTCTCCCAGGCCAGGCGCTTCTTTAAATACACATGAGCCGCTTGCACGTGAAGAAACTTCTACGTTGCTTTCTACTTCTTCCTCCCATTCAAATACTTCCTTAAGAACTGCCCGGTATAACTCTCCTTCACCTTCACGATCTCCTCGGGCGTGCCTTCGGCTACCAGATAGCCGCCCCGGTCGCCGCCTTCCGGCCCAAGGTCAATAATCCAGTCGGCTACTTTGATAATGTCCATGTGATGCTCGATGATGAGCACGGTGTTGCCCTCGTCCACGAAGCGCTGTAACACTTCCACCAACTTGTGCACATCGGCGGCGTGCAGGCCCACCGACGGCTCATCCAGCACGTAGAGCGTGCGCCCGGTTGAGCGGCGCGAGAGTTCTTTGGCGAGCTTGGTGCGCTGGGCCTCGCCGCCGGAGAGCGTGGTAGCCGGCTGGCCCAGGTGGATGTAGCCGAGGCCCACATCTTCTAGAGTCATGAGCTTGCGCTTGATGGCCGGATGCGCGTCGAAGAACTCAAGCGCTTCGCTTACCGTCAGGTCGAGCACCTCGGCGATGTTCTTGCCCTTGAAGCGCACCTGAAGTGTCTCGCGGTTGTAGCGCGAGCCGTGACAGACTTCGCACGGGACGAAGATGTCGGGCAGGAACTGCATCTCGATCTGCACCTGCCCCTGGCCCTGGCAGGCCTCGCAACGCCCGCCCTTGATGTTGAAGGAGAAGCGCCCCGGCTTGTAGCCCCGGATCTTCGCGTCCGGCAGCTCGGCGAACAGGTTGCGAATCTCGTCGAACAGGCCGACGTAGGTGGCTGGGTTGCTGCGCGGCGTGCGCCCGATTGGGCTTTGGTCAATGTTGATGACCTTATCAATCTCCTCCCAACCCTCGATCTCATCGTGCGCGCCGGCGTGCTCGTGCGCGCCGTGCAACAGCTGCGCCAGCCGTTTATAGATGACCTCCACCAGCAGCGAGGACTTGCCCGAGCCGGAGACGCCCGTCAGGCAGACGAACTTGCCCAGCGGGATGTGCACGTCAATATTCTTGAGGTTGTTCTCCCTTGCGCCGCGCACCGTCAGCACCTTGCCGCTGCCTGCGCGCCGGTGACGCGGCAGCTCGATCTTCTTACGGCCCGAAAGGTACGCGCCCGTCACCGATTTCTTGTCTTTCAGCAACTGCGGCACCGTGCCCTCGAAGACCAGCTCACCGCCGTGTTCGCCCGCGCCCGGGCCGAGGTCCACCACCCAGTCGGCGTTCAGGATGGTCTCGTCGTCATGCTCCACCACCAGCAGCGTGTTGCCGAGGTCACGCATGTTCTTGAGCGTGCGGATGAGGCGCGCGTTGTCGCGCTGGTGCAGGCCGATGCTCGGCTCATCCAACACGTAGAGCACGCCCATCAACTGCGAGCCGATTTGCGTAGCAAGGCGGATGCGCTGGGCCTCGCCGCCGGAGAGTGTGGCCGCCGTGCGGCTGAGGGTCAGGTAGTCCAGGCCTACGTCCACGAGGAACTGCAGGCGGGCGGTGATTTCTTTGAGAATCGGCGCGGCGATCTTCTGTTCGCGCGCGCTCAGCTTGCCGCGCAGCGCCTTCACCCATTCGGCCGTCTTGAGCACCGGCCAGTCGGTCACCTCGATGATGTTGCGCCCGTCCACGGTCACGGCCAGCGCTTCCTTGCGCAGCCGCCGCCCGCCGCATTCCTCACAGGGCCGGTCGGACATGTATTGCTGAATCTTCTCGCGGATGTAGTCCGAGGTCGTCTCTTCGAAGCGGCGCTTGAGGTTGGGAATGATGCCTTCGTAAGCGGTCTCCCAGATGGCCTGTCGCCCGTCGCGCGAGGTGTAGCGCACGGGGATTTTCTCGCCGTTGGAGCCGTAGAGCAGGATGTCCAGTTGCTTCTGGCTCAACTGCTTCACGGGCTTGTCAAGCGGGATGCCGTAGTGCCGGGCAGCGGCCTCCAGCGTCTGCCAGTAGTAGCCGCCCGGGCCCTCTTCCTGATTGCGCCACTCCAGCACCGTAATTGCGCCATCCAGCACCGAAAGCTCACGGTTGGGGATGACCAGCTCCGGGTCAATCTCTAGCTTCACGCCGAGGCCCTGGCAGGCGGGACAGGCGCCGTGCGGCGTGTTGAACGAGAAGGTGCGCGGCTCGATCTCGGTGACGCCGATGGGGCCGTGCACCGGGCAGGCGAAGTTCTCGGAGAAAGGGTAGTCCACACCCGAGGTCACCTCGTTGATGATGACGGTTCCGTTGCCGAGCTTGAGCGCGGTCTCGATGGAGTCTGTAAGTCGAGAACGAAACTCGCGCGCTTCGTCCGATTGCGAATCGCCGTTTGCGGATGGCGGATTTCGCACCACCAGCCGGTCTACCACCGCTTCAATCGTGTGTTGCTTGTAGCGTTCCAGTTCGATGTCCTCGGCGAGGTCACGCACGACGCCGTTGACGCGCACGCGGGTGAAGCCGCTCTTGCGCAGGTCCTCGAACACCGGCTGATGATGGCCCTTGCGTTCGCGGACCACCGGCCCAAGAACTTGAATCTTCGTGCCGTCCGGCATGGCCAGCACGGCGTTCACAATCTCCTCGGCGGATTGGGGCCGCACCTCCCGCCCACAGAGGGGACAGTGCGGCACGCCGATGCGGGCAAACAGCAGGCGCAGGTAATCGTAGATTTCGGTGACGGTGCCGACGGTGGAGCGCGGGTTGCGGCTGACTCCCTTCTGGTCAATGCTCACCGCCGGGCTGAGGCCGTCAATGCGGTCCACGTCCGGCTTCTCCATCTGCCCGAGGAACTGGCGGGCGTAGGCGGAGAGCGACTCGACGTAGCGGCGCTGGCCCTCGGCGAAGATGGTATCGAAGGCCAGCGACGACTTGCCGGAGCCGGACAGGCCGGTGATGACGACGAGCCGGTCGCGTGGGATTTCGACGGTGATGTTCTTAAGGTTGTGCTCGCGCGCGCCGACGACTACAATTTTGTCTCGGGCCATTGAGATACCTCTACTTCATCGCTCTTCACAGGGAGATACGGGGAGATGGAACGAATGAACTACTTATGCGGGATGAATCGAAATTATAGCAAACGGGAGATCGCTGAAGCGCTGATTTCACTGAGGATGGCGCAACACCCTCAGCGATTACTGAACCTCTGAAAGCACCGATTTCACCAGGCATGGCTCGGCACAATCAGCCCGCTCAGCGCCCTCAGCGATCTTGCTCGGCGTCTTTGGTGATCCTGCGACGCCTCGTTATCGCCCTGCTGCTCGCCCTCATCGCCGGCCTGCTGTGGCCGGCCTACAACCCGGCGGTCCTCGTCTCGCTGGCGCTGCTCTCCGGTGCAGCGGTTTCGCCCACGCTCGGCCCCACGCCACCGCCGCCCACGCTGAACGCGCCGCGCGGCGACCTGCCCACAGGTCATGCCGGCCTGGAAGAATGGGTGGAGTATCCGGGCCTCGGCTTCTCCCGCGTGGGCAGCGGCTTTCTGCTGCGCCTGCCGGAGGGCGATGTGGTCGGCGTCACCACAGCCCACAGCGTCAATCTCTTCATTGTCCAACGCTTTGCCTTTCATCTGCCACAATCCCCGGAGGCCCTGTTGGAGTTCACGACCTATCACGGCCCGCCGGGCCGCGCCTTTCATGGCTATCGCTTCGACGTGGATTTTGTGCTGCTGAAGGTGGATGTGCTGCCGGAGGCCGCGCCCGTCCTCACACCCGACCCGCGCGGGCGGCCAGAGCCGGGCGAGCGCGTAGCGCTGTCCAGCGGCCTCGGCGGAGCGAACGGCGAACCGCGCTGGCTGGCCGGCACGGTGACCGCATCGAGCGCCGAAGCGGTGTGGGTGCAGATGGATGAGGTCTTTGAGCCGGGCGGGATGAGCGGCTCGCCGCTGTTCAGCGCGCACACCGGCCGGGTAGTCGGCATGGCCATCACCGCGCGCCGCGGCGACCCGACGCTGCTCGGCTTTCACCCCATCGGCTCCCTCGTCGAGAAAGCCTCATCCGCCAACACCTTCCCCGCCATCTCCAATCGAAGGAGTAAGTGATACGCAATACGCAATACGCAATACG
>JANWXR010000121.1 GCA_025057205.1 Anaerolineales bacterium
GGCGCGGCCTGAAGACGCGCTACACCGATGGGCAACTTGTTGGCGAGATCCGGCGCACGATCCAGGCCTCGCCCTTTCACGGCGAAGGCCATCGCAAGGTCTGGGCGCGGCTGCGCCTTGCCGGCGTGCGCACGTCCTTGCGGCGCGTGCTGCGCCTGATGCGTCAGCACGAACTGCTGACGCTGCGGCGGCAGCCCCAACCGGTGGCTGCGAAACGGCACGAAGGAAGGATCAAAGCCGGGCGGCCCAACCCGATGTGGGGCATCGACGCCCCGGCCGGCTTCACGCTGCCGGACGGGCAGATCCTGATCTTCGCCATGATCAACCACGGCTCGGCCTGCTGTGTGGGTATGCATGTAGCCAGACGCGGCCGCGGTTCGAGGCGCTCGAGCCGGTGCGCGAGGCCGTGCGTGAGCGGTCAGGCGGTTTCTGCGGGGGCATCGCCTTGGGCGTCAAGCTGCGTCATGACCAAAGCTCCCAAATCATGAGCAACGACTTCCAGCACTAGATCCGCTTTCCCGGCCAGGAGTTGTCACCTGCCTTCGTGCGCGGACCCGAGGGCAACGGCTGCGCCGAACGCTTCTTATGCACTCTCAAGGAGCAGCTTCTCTGGTTCTAGTACTTCAACACGCTGGAGGAACTGGCCGATGCGCTCCCAAGAATTCCGCCAGCACTACAACCAACGGTGGCTGGTCGAACGGCTCGGCTTCCAATCCCCGCGGCATGCTCACCAGATCCCGCTTGCCCTCGAGCCTGCTGCATGACGATCATTCAAGAAACGGTCCAAGAAATCGCGTGCAGTACAGACCCTGTGTCAAGACCATTCACTAGGCGGGAATTCGAAAATCAGCGTAATTCTCAGCTAAGCCGAAACGATTTCCGGCGACCCGTTGAAGTAATGCTGTGATCCGATGTTCGACATCCTGGCCGTCGCTCCGCCGGATCCGGGAGCGGACCTCGCTCTGGTGATCCAAACCTCAGGACGCTCAGTCCCGGCTTTCGTCGATTGCTTCGAGGACCTGCTTGACGATCTTCGGATGGAGTACGGTGCCGGAGTGAAATGGCACCACAACGCGGCGGTTGCCCTTCAGATAAATGCGGTGACTTCCTTTTGACCGCAAGAGCAGGAAGCCAGCCTCCAGCAGTGCGCGTTCGGCTTCCGCGGCCGTCCAGCGGGGAAGTTTAGGCATCGACCTCGATGGCGGTCGTCAGGATCTCCTGGCTCAGAAGAACGTCGCGCTCCTCAGGCGGGAGCGTCTCCACGTAGAGTTCGATCGCCTCGCGGATATTGGCCAAAGCCTCCTCGAGAGAGGCGCCCTGTGACTGGCAGCCCTTCAGTTCCGGGCACCAGGCGTAGTAGCCGTGCTCGTCTTTCTCGATGACCACGGTAGCCTTTCGCGCCATGACTCAAGTGTACCGTCTGCCGAACGTGGACGGGTAGCGAATCATGCCGGCTAACCTTCTCCTCCCATCCGACCCGCGCCGGACCATCCAACCCCAGGGCTTCTCCGGCCGGGCGGCGACCACGACGCTCCACGACGCTACCGAGACCGGCTTCCAGATCTCCGGCATCTTCCAGGCGGCCGAGGACTTCGGCAACGTCCAACTCTTCTCGGCCTACGACCACCTCAACCACCTGCGCCTGAAGCCGCTCCCGGTCACGGATCTCTCCGGATTGACCCTCCAGTTCCACATGGAGATTCTCCCGGTCAACGGCGAGGAGTGCAACGTCCGGCCGGACTGCGTGCGGTACGCCTCGGTTGGCTGGGACAAGCTCACCATCACCGGCAGCGCTGGCGACATCTACGAAGTCCCTCTGATGAACCACGCGGCGGTCGTCTCCGGCGACTACGCTCCCGGCAGCTTCGGATTCTCGATCCACGATCGCGACGCCGCCACGCTCGACGAGCAACTCACCGGCAAGCCCACGCCCGCCCTCACTGACAGGGCCTACGTCTACTTCAGGGGCACGCGCTGGCCGTGCTCTTCGGCCGAGGCGATCGCCTTCTGCGGGCCCGAGACCGAACTCACCCAGGATGTCGGCAATCCTGACGCGCCCTCTTGCGACCAGGCCGTCTGGAGGCAAGAGGATCCGTGGTTCTGGCACAACTTCTTTATCAACAACACGACCGTCGCGGTGGGCCCCCAGAGTGGATTCTCGGACGCTGCAGAGATCGCCCAGTTCTTCGCCAACTGGTTCAACAACGATCCGAACGCTAACGGGCTGGTCACCTGCTCGGCCTCAGGCAACGTCGTCACCCTGACGCTGGAACCCGGCGTGAACGGTCCGGTCGTTGTATGGTCGAACAGCGGATCGGCGCCCGCGACGCTCACCCGGTTTGTGCCGGGCGTCTACACTGCGCGCGTGGCCTCGTCGGCTGAGATCTGCGAGGGCGACTCTGCGGGCCTGAACATCAGAGGAGCCAATGACAAAGTGATGAAGGTGCTCTCGGTGGCGAGTGGGGCCTTCACAGCGCACTTCGGCAAGCCCCATCCGGCCGGAGCGGTTTGCCGCGTGCTCCCGCGCGCGGCATTTCGGGCGCGAGCTCAAGAGCCGCATAGTGGACGCGACGCAGCCGGATTACAGCTTGCAGCCACGCATCCCTGCCGTCGATCCGTTCGCGACGACTCACGCACCGGCGAGATTGACACTGAAGCTGGCCAGCCCCTCAGGTCCACCTCACACCTGAGGCAACACTGACACCAGCGGTGCCATGGCCGGTGCTCCATTTGCGCGATTCACGAGTGGGCCGACTTTCCCCTTCCGTAATTCGTGCATCTGCCCGCCGACATCCTCGCTTTCGCGAGTCCGTGGGCCGCGAGGTGGATCCACTGGAGGAACCGGACCTTGCTGCATCGCCATGCCGGATGGAATAGCACGGTGAGAAGACCGTCTGCCACTCCGCCATGCTCGGCGAGACGATTGTGAGTGCGGCGGGGCAGGTCGCTGAGCCAGGAACCGGTTGGATGTCGCGCGCCTGAAGGAGGTTTGAGCGCAGGACGCTGCAAATCCGCAAATACGGCGATGCGGGACGCTGGCAGAAAGGCAGTTTCCCGTCGCCCAAATACCAAACGCTGCCGGGAAGTGGGTCGTGTCCGTGGGGGTGGCAGGTGCCCCGGGCAGGTTGAGAAACCCGCCTGACGGGTGTCTGGCGGCGGTCGAGACAGAGACACCAGGCAGGGCACAAGCCGACACTGACGGGAAAAACAGGCAAGAACCTCAATCTGCCTGCGGCGGGGAGAGATGCAGCCAAGTCCATGTGGGCCGATGAATTTCATCGATCGGTACTGCTCGTTTCCCACCCTCACCGCCATGCCTTTTCAGCATTCCCTGCCTTGTGGCCCTCTGAGTTGGGCAATGCGTACGGGGCACGGGTGAGAGC
The DNA here is from genome assembly GCA_025057205.1 of Anaerolineales bacterium. Lineage (GTDB taxonomy): Bacteria > Chloroflexota > Anaerolineae > Anaerolineales > UBA6663 > JANWXR01. Next base: position 3,384 of record JANWXR010000121.1, read on the forward strand.
GCGATTTCCGGTACCAAGCTTCAGCAGATCTACTCCGCGCCTGCAAAACGGATCCTTGGTCACGCCTCGTGATCGGATACGAGGGCATCTATTGGCGCCGGGTGCACCGGAGAAGCCTGCGGGTGCCCGCGACTGTTGCACTTCTGATCCTCACTGGCGAGGCGTTCGAGGGCACCCACAACCACCGGCGCAACTCGAGACCGGCCTCCGCCTGCGAGGGCAAGTGCCGGGCCGCCACCGCGGTTTCCGGAAGAGCTGGCTCATTGCTAGAGACGTTGACTCTATGCTCTCAAGGCAGCACCTATGGAAATCTCAGGTTTGTGGATACGGGCGGAGAAACTTTGTCCCGGCTGTCACGATCCGGGCTTAAATGCCCGATGGCCCTGGGAACTGGGAGGCGTGCCTGTTGGTGAATTCGGCCACCCGAAGTGCCGCTACGGTCACAGCCGCTGCGTCCGTGGTTGTAATCTCAACGTCCTTCTCATGAGCGGCTGTGTTGCCGCAGTGCTGCAACAGGCGGAAATAGCTGAGAATCCAGCGCTGATTCGCCATTTCTACGATAGGCTGGACGACGGTCGTCAGGAGCTGGCTGAGTGTACAATTCGTCATTTCAGGAGCGCCAGCCAACAGCCTGGCACACGTTTCCGCCAGACGGCGTCCCGCTAGTGCGATGCTTTTTGGCGAGGCGGGGCTCGCGTTGGTCAACTCGATCAGATCCTGAATCCCCTTCAAGATAATGGGTGAAGACAGTATACTCTTCGACGCGACAAGTTCCTCATGAGCGGCTTGCAGGAGCATGCTGGCGGCAGGCTCCGATTTTGCGCCGAAGAATTTGTCGATGGTCCGATTCAGCGTGGCGAACTTGTCCGCGTCGCGGGCAAAGACTCGAACGCATTGGAGAGAAGGGGTGGTCTTGGCCCAGTGCCTGAGCAGTTCCAATGTCTTCCAGGCGACTTCGGGAGTGTCGAACCCTGCGTAACCTGTTCCTACCAGCGGCATGGAAATGGAAGTGGCGCCTCGCGCGGTGATTGCCTCGATGCCGGACTTGAGCACGAAGAAGGCCGCGTTGATGTCCGCCATGGAGGGAGGCTCTGGATCCGTGATGTCCTTGACTTCAAGCACCCAAAGCTGGTCGAAAGAGGGGCAAGGTGGTACCGGGAACAGATGAAGCCTCGGGTGATCAGACACAGTGCCTTGCGGGAGCTCCGAGCCAAAAACGATGCCGTACCGTCTAAACAGCTCCCCGAGAACAGAGCCGGGCATCGGATGATAACTGCCCCGAAAAGCGGTGACGATCAATGCGTCGGAGTGCCTGGCGAGAATATTACCGGCATAGAACTCGATGATGAGGGGAGCATGGCCCTGGCGCGGGAATTCAGACAGATTGAAAAGATATGCCGCACTGTCGGCAGTCATGGCAGCTCACCCCGAAGAAGGATTGTACTGCCCCCGATTTCCGGGGCAGTTTCCTGAATCATTGTCATGCCGCAGCCTCGAGGGCAAGCAGGGGTGGGTGAGCCTGCCTCGGGGATGGGAGGCCGAGCCCTTCGATAAGCGACTGTTCGTTGCAGCGCGGGCGGAATTCTTCGAGCGCTCCCGCCAGTTCCTCCAGCGTGTCGAAGTACCGCACCCGGAGAAGATGCTTCTTGAGGGTGCGGAAAAAGTGTTCGATCCAGCCGTTGCCCTCGGGTTTGGGCACGAACACCAGTGACGACTCCATGCCGGGAAAGCGGATCTCGTGCTGGAGGTCGTCACTCAGGAATTGGGAGCCGTGGTCATGATGCAGCTTCCCGCCGAGAGCGAGGCCCTCGGAGATGCCGCCGAACGGCTCGCGCACGGCCTGGCGCACCGGCTCGAGCGCCTCGCACCGCCTGCCGAGTCGGGCGACACGGATGCCCCGGCAACAGGCCGAGCCGTGGCCGATCATGGCGAAGAGGGGCATCGGCCCGTCTCGTACGGTGAAGCCCGCCGTGGCCCCGATGCCGCACCCCGGGTCGGGGCACCTGGCCAACATCTTTTCCTCGTGCCGCTTCAGTGCGACCGGCTGGGGCTGCCGCTGTGGCGCCAACAACGGGTGCTCGCGCACCCCGTGCGGCGGGCGCGGCAAAGAGGTGCGCACGCCGACAAGCCGCGGTCGAGCGGAAATGTTGCGGTGGATCTCGGTCTTCCGCGGTCAGGGGCAAGGTAACGTGAAAGCGCGGCTGGGCATGGAGGAAGGCGGCGGCGGTTCGGCCCGACCGCGGCGCCGATGGCTCGGTCGCGGCAGCGCGACCGCGTCTCCAGGCCTGACCCGCACGATGACGTGGCACGGTGCAGGGCCACTCGGAGCCAGAGGAACAGG
>JANWXR010000122.1:0-3254 GCA_025057205.1 Anaerolineales bacterium
ACCGGTGTCTCGTGGTTCGAAGCCAAAGCCAGTATTGTGCGCGAAGCCATCCGCGCCTATTTGGCCCGCCCACTTTACATGCTTCCGTCAACTGCGTAACTCCTACCGCAGATTTCGCAGATTTTCACAGGTGGAGGGAGGCCGATAGAGGATAAGCGCGATCCACAGACGTACGCCATTATTGGCGCGGCCATGGAGGTTCACCACCGGCAACTAGGGCACGGCTTTCTCGAAGCAGTTTATCAGGAGGCCAGCGCGGTCGAGTATGCAGCCAGAGGTATTCCCTTTGAGCGGGAAGTCATCCTAGTCGTGAAGTACAAAGGTGTAGCGCTTAATTGCCATTACAAGGCAGATTTCATTTGCTTTGGTGAGGTTTTGGTCGAATTGAAGGCATTGGATCGCTTAACTAGCCGGGAAGAGGCTCAAGTGATCAACTACTTGAAGGCAACAGGCCTGAGCCGGGCCGTGTTGCTTAATTTTGGCGCGCCAAGTTTGGAATACAAACGCCTTGTCTTGACCCATCAGCAATAATCTGCGCCAATCTGCGTAATCTGCGGATTAATGCATGACAGCGGAAGAGACCAAACTCATATTTCGGATGAAGTGTTGGCGATGAACTACGAACCCGTTATCGGTCTGGAGACCCATGCCGAGCTGCTGACGAACAGCAAAATGTTCTGCGGCTGTGCAGTGATGGACTCCACCGCTGCGCCGCCCAACACCCTCGTCTGCGAGATTTGCGCCGGCCTGCCCGGCACGCTGCCCGTGCTCAACGAACGCGCCGTCGAGTATGCGCTGCGCGTTGCCCTCGCACTCAACTGCACCGTTCCGCCGGTCAGCGTCTTCGCGCGCAAGAACTACTTCTACCCCGACCTGCCCAAGGGCTACCAAATCTCGCAGTATGAACTGCCGCTCGCCGTCAACGGCTGGCTGGAGATTGAAACCACCGCCGGTCTCAGGCGCGTGCGCATCCGCCGCGTGCATCTGGAAGAAGACACCGGCAAGCTGTTCCATGTGGCTACCTCCTCTCTCCCTCTGGGAGAGGGGGCGGGGGTGGGGGCTATTTCTACAGAACACTCGCTCGTGGACCTCAATCGCGCCGGCGTGCCGCTGCTGGAAATCGTCAGCGAGCCGGACTTGCGCTCCGCCGAGGAAGTGAAGGCCTACGCCATCGCCCTGCGCGCCATCCTGCGCTACCTCGGCGTCAACTCCGGCGACATGGAGAAGGGCATTCTGCGCTTCGAGCCGAACATCTCCGTGCGGCCCGCCGGCTCGACCGAACTACGCACGCGCACCGAGCTGAAAAACCTGAACAGCTTCCGAGCGTTGGAACGCGCCGTCGCCTACGAGATTGAACGACAGATCGGCGTCTGGGAGAGCGGCGGGGAGGTGGTGCAGGAGACGCGCGGCTGGGACGAGGCCGTGGGCGAGACGGTGGGGCAGCGTGGCAAGGAACATGCCCATGACTATCGCTACTTCCCTGAGCCTGATTTGCCGCCGTTGGTCATCACACCGGAGTGGATCGAGCGGGTGCGCGCCGCCTTGCCCGAACTGCCCGCCGCCAAACGCGCCCGCTTCCAGGCGCAATATGGCCTGAGCGCCTACGACGCTGCCCTCCTCACCGAAGAACGCGCCGTCGCCGATTTCTTCGAGGCCGCGGTTGCCAATCTCAAATCCCACAATCCCAAGTCCATCGCCAACTGGATGACCGGCGAATTGTTCCGGCTGATGAACGCCAACGGCCAGAGCATCGAGCAGGTGAAGGTCTCGCCGGAGAGTCTGGCGGCGCTCGTTGAGCTGGTAGCAAGCGGCACAATCAATGCCAACACTGCCAAGGCCGTCTTCGCCGAGATGTTCGCCACAGGGCACGCGCCCGACGCGATTGTGGCCGAGCAGGGACTGGCACAGGTGAGCGACCAGACTGCCATCGAGCGGGCCGTCGCCGAGGTGCTGGCGGGCAACCCTGAACAGGTCGCCACCTACCTCGGCGGCAAGGCCACTGTCGAGCAATGGTTCTTCGGTCAGACAATGAAGAGCCTGAAAGGTCAGGGCGATCCGCAGATCATCCGCCGAGTTCTGGCAAAGAAGCTGGAGGAATTAAGACTAAAGACCGATGACTGATGACTTCAGTCTTCAGTCTTATATTTACGGGAGCAGCCTGCCATGTCCAAGCCTGAGTTCAACCCTTTCGAGGTCGCCCAGCGCCAGTTCGATCACGTGGCCGACCTGTTGAACCTCGACCATGAAGTGCGCGCGATCCTGCGCTGGCCGATGCGCGAGTTTCGCTTCCAGATCCCCATCCGCATGGACGACGGCACGATGCGCGTCTACTTCGGCTACCGCGTGCAACACAACGATGCGCGCGGCCCGGCCAAAGGCGGCATCCGCTTTCATCCGAACGAGACACTCGACACGGTGCGCGCGCTGGCAATGTGGATGACCTGGAAGTGCGCGGCAGCGGACATCCCGCTGGGCGGGGGCAAGGGCGGGGTGGTGGTGGACCCGTCCACGCTCTCCACCGGCGAGAAGGAACGCCTGTGCCGCGGCTGGGTGGCCGGCATCTGGAAGAACCTCGGCCCACGCAGCGACGTGCCCGCCCCCGACGTGGGCACCACGCCACAGATGATGGGCTGGATGATGGACGAGTACTGCAAGCTCACCGGCCAGTACGAGCCGGGCGTCATCACCGGCAAGCCGGTAGGCAGCGGCGGCTCGCTCGGTCGCACTGAGGCTACCGGCTTCGGCGTTATCTACAACGTGCGCGAGGCCATGGCCCACCTCAAGCTCAACCCGAAGAGTTGTACTGCCGCGATTCAGGGCTTTGGTAATGTGGGACAGTACGCGGCCATCGGCTTCACCGAGCTGCTCGGCGGCACCGTGCTATGCGTCTCCTGCTACGACCGGCACGACAAGACCTCTTATACCTACTTCCGCCCAGATGGCATTCACCCGCGCTTCCTCCAATCCATCACCGACCAATACGGTACGATTGACAAGCAAAAGGCGAAGGAGGCCGGTTATCTGGTGGAGCCGGGCGACGCTTGGCTGAGCAAGGAAGTGGACGTGCTGATTCCGGCAGCGCTGGAGGGCCAGCTCACCGGCGAGACCGTCGGCCACATCCATCCTAAAGTGAAGATCATCGCCGAGGGCGCCAACGGCCCAACCACACCGGAAGCCGATGAAGTACTCAAACGACGCAACATCTTTGTGATCCCGGACTTTCTGTGCAACGCCGGCGGCGTCATCGTCTCCTA
>JANWXR010000122.1:3264-5625 GCA_025057205.1 Anaerolineales bacterium
TTCAGAACGACTATAACTACTATTGGGACTACGCCGAGGTGCTCAACCGCCTAGACCACAAGGTGCGTGCGGCCTTCCACGGCGTGCTGGACATGGCCCGTCGGCGCGATGTGTACATGCGTGACGCGGCCTACATGGTCGCCATTGACCGCGTGGTCAAGGCAATGGAATTGCGCGGCTGGGTATAAGCATTGATTAAGGGGATGCGATTCGGTGACATTCGTCGCTAGCTGCCACAGGCCGGGGCGAGTAGGCTATCCTCGGTTATACTCCCCGTTTAGGGTGGCCCGTTTCGGCCACATTCAATCTATCAGGAAGGAGCCACTATGGCAACGACTGCACAGGCATCTCAGGCTTCTAAACCTATCGTTTCGGCAAACGGAGGGGGCAGCCCGCCGAACCCGTTCGAGATCGCCCAGCGCCAGCTCGACGAAGCTGCGGCGGTTCTCAAACTCGATCCGGCCATCCACGAGCTGCTGCGCTGGCCGATTCGGGAACTGCACGTCACCCTGCCGGTGAAGATGGATGACGGAACGACGAAAATCTTCCACGGCTTCCGCGTCCAGTACAACGACGCGCGCGGGCCGACGAAGGGCGGCATCCGTTTCCATCCGCAGGAGACCATCGACACGGTGCGCGCGCTGGCCGCCTGGATGACGTGGAAGACGGCGGTTGTGGACATCCCGCTGGGCGGCGGCAAGGGCGGGATTGTCTGCAACCCCAAGGAGATGTCCAACGGCGAGCTGGAGCGGCTGAGCCGCGCCTACATTCGCCAAGTAGGTCGCATCCTGGGTCTGGAGAAGGATGTGCCCGCGCCTGACGTTTACACCACGCCGCAAATCATGGCCTGGATGGCAGACGAGTTTTCGTTCCTGAAGGGCTACAACGAGTTCGGCGTGATCACCGGCAAGCCGCTGGCTCTGGGCGGCTCGGCGGGCCGCAACGATGCGACCGCGCGCGGCGGCATCTTCACACTACGCGAGGCAGCCAAAGTACTCAACTTCCCGATCAAGGGCGCCCCCATGGCGGTGCAGGGCTTCGGCAACGCCGGCCAATACGCCGCCCTCCTCGGCGAAGAGCTGTTGGGCTGCAAACTGGTGGCCGCCTCAGATTCACGCGGCGGCGTCTATAACCCCGCCGGCATTGACCCACATGCTTTGATCCAGCACAAGGAGAAAACCGGCTCGGTAATCGGCTATCCGGGCACAAAGGAGATCAGCAACGAAGAGCTGCTGGAGCTGGATGTCCCGGTACTGATCCCGGCGGCGCTGGAGAATGTGATCACCGCCGGCAACGCGGGCCGCATCAAGGCGCGCATCGTCGCGGAGCTGGCCAACGGCCCAACCACGCCCGAGGCCGATAAGATCCTGCACGAGAGGGGCGTGTACGTCATCCCCGACTTCCTGTGCAACGCTGGCGGCGTCACCGTCTCTTACTTCGAGATGGTGCAGAACGCCTACGATTACTATTGGGACGTGGAGATGGTCCATGAGCGACTGGACAAGAAGATGACGGCAGCGTTTCACACCGTGCACCAGGCCGCGCAGCAGCACGGCGTGCACAACCGGCTGGCGGCCTATCTGGTGGCCGTCTCCCGCGTGGCAGAAGCAGTGCAATTGAGAGGCTGGGTGTAATCGAATCGCCACTGGGCAAAGGCGGAAGGCAGCCGGGCCTTCCGCCTTTTGTTTAGTGCCCGTCACCTTGGGCGCAGTTACGCATTGCGCTGTCAAATCTTCAGCAGTGGGTTGTAGCCGGCGCACATTAGGCCAGCCGTTGCAGTACGGTAGCGCATCCCGACCACGCGCAGCTCCGGCGCGGAGGTACGGCGTCGCAGCCATCGAGTCAACACTACAGGCGTAATACCTTACCCGTCCACCGTTCAGCGAACCGGCGCTCTGTTGCGTTCGCTTCATCCTTCCTTCGGCCTGCATCTTCCCTTAAAATCGGCCCCATGCCCGAACCGTACGCAGAACTTCCGAAGATTCTGGCCCTCTATCTGCAAATCTCCCAGTACCCGATCCTGGCTAAACAGATTCGGCGGCGGATGCGCGAAGAGCTGTATCGGCGCGGCGTGATCACGGCGACGCGCCTCGAAGAGGAAGCGCGCGAGAAGGCCGTGCTCTCGCAAATTCGCGAGGGCATCCTCGACCCGTATGGCGAAGAGGACTCGGCGGCATGGGAAGACCGTCTCCAGCAGATCCGCGATCACCTAACCGACTTCTACTTTGCCTACAACTTGCCGCTGGAGCTGTTTCACCGGCTGGTGGAGGAGCTGCTGAGCGAGCGGCGCAAGGCAGCGGGCGAACGCGCCTCCGGCCGGTACGATGAAATCACCCTCACCTTCAACCCGGAACTGGCGCC
>JANWXR010000123.1 GCA_025057205.1 Anaerolineales bacterium
CTTGCCATAGTGCGCCTTCAGGCCGGCCTCAAGCATTGCGGCTTCGTCGGGCGCGGACTCAAAGCCGGCGTACATCGCCTTGAACTTCTCCCAACCGTATTTATCCACCAGATACTTTACCAGCGCGCCGGCTTGCAGGTAACCGATTTCGTGCTGCTGCGGGTAGAAGTCGCGGGCGAGGTCGGCCAGCGGAATGTAACGGTCGAGGACGAGCAGGGCAGCGGCGCGCCGGTCGAGGTCTTCGGGTTTGTAGTGGCCACCGGCGATGAAGACGGCCAGCCCTTCGGTAAGGAGCGTGGGGCGCTCGCGCGCAATCTGCCGGTCGAGCAGGTGCGTGCCTTCGTGGACGAGGACGGTCTCCAGGTCAACGCCGGCGGGGTTGCGGTCAATGTACGTCAGCGAAATCTCGCCGGCGGCGAACCCGCCCTGTCCGAGCAGGCGGCTGAGCAGGGTGAAGGTGATGCGGCGCTCGCGCTCCACGCCCAGCCGTTCTTCCACGCGCTCGAAGGCTTCATCGGCCTGCGCGGTGATGAGGGCGATGTCACGCGCGGCGGCGGTGCCGGTGAGGTAGTGAAAGATGCAGCACGCGCTCTCGGCCTGCGCCCAGCGCGCGTCGCGCTCCGGCTGCGGGCGAAGCTCCGCCGGCAGCAGCGTGACGGGGACGGTCAGCGAGTCCAGCCGCTCGCCGGATTCTGACTCGACGACGACGGTGACGCTCTGCTCGCCCACCAGCCCGGCTGTATCCCAGACCCACCAGAATGTGGCCTGCGCGCGCCCGCCGATGCCGAAGCGCCCGAAGCGGTCCTCCGCCAGCGGCTCAATGGCCTCACCGGCGAAGACCTTGACGCGCGCCTCTTCCCATTCCGGCTCTGCCCCGGGCCATGTGATTTGGAGGCTGACGATGTCGCCGGCGTACAGCTCCGGGCCGGGATGGAAGGTGATGTGTTCAGGCCGGAGGCCGGTGGGCGCCGGGGAAGGTGAACCGGGGAGCGGCGTCCAAGTGGGGGCGAATATACGTGTGGGCGACGGCGCGGCAGGGGGGGCCGGTAGGGTGAGCGTCGGCGCGGGCGTGGGGAGCAGGGTGTTGCAGGCCAGCGCGAAGAACAGCAGGTAGGGCAACGCCTTCTTCATGCCGGCAAGTGTAACGCAACGAGTTTAGACAGACATGATAGGTGTGACCGCCGGCGGCAGACGGTGGCGGTTCGATGCCGCGGCTCATCCAAGATCAAACATCCTGAGCAGCGCCGTGAACACCGGCAACATGTGAACTGAACTTTTTGCACGAGCAAATCGCGGCACAAATTCGCACCCATCTTCAGGCCCAGCAGGAACTAGAATGGCAGTTCCAGCTGCTGGAGACCGTTCCCGGCATCGGGGGCTATCACCGCCGCTCGGCTGGTCACTGAAGACCGGATGCATTTCAGATTATTGGCCGCCCCTTCGACTACGGCCCGCAAAAGCGGCAGGCCTCCGCCAGAGTGCGGCCCGGCCAAAAAATAGAAAATGCACCCCCGAAGACCTGCTGGCCTTTGACAGCGCTCGGGCGGTGGCGGCGCATGCCGGCCTCAGCCCGGCCATCCGTCAATCGGGCAGCAGTGTCCGTCACAAGACCCAACTCTGCAAGCTCGGCAACGACCGATTGCGTAAGGCGCTCTATTTTCCGGCGCTCTCGGCGCTGCGGCATAATCCGCTCATTCGGTGCCTTGGGTGAGCATCTGCGCGCTCGCGGCAAAGCCAAGAGGGTAGTCGTCGGTGCAGCCATGCGCAAGCTCTTATGTCTGGCTTATGGGGTGCTCAAGTCCGGCGTCGCCTTTGACCCTAACTTCGCTCGGCGAATACGAGTTCTGGCTTGACGTCCATCACAACATCTCGGCGGTGAAACATCCTTTTTGCAGTGGACTCTGCTCAGCAATCCAAAATCCGAAATCCCCACTCACTCGTAGCGCAGCGCGTCCATCGGGTTGAGGGCGGAGGCGCGGACAGCGGGGTACATCCCGAAGAACAGGCCCACTGCGATCGAGAAAGTCGTCGAGAGCACTACGCTCTCTGTAGTCATCGTCGGCGCCAGGTCAGGCACCAGCCAGCCTGCAACAAAAATTCCCACCGCTCCCAGCAAAATCCCAATCATCCCGCCGAAAAGCGAGAGGATGACGGCCTCCATCAGAAACTGGCCGAGCACGTCGCGGCGCTTGGCGCCCACCGCCTTGCGTAGCCCGATCTCCCTGGTGCGCTCGGTGACGGAGACCAGCATGATGTTCATGATGCCGATGCCGCCGACGATGAGCGAAATGCTGGCGATAGCGCCGAGGAACACCGTCAGAATGGTAGTGATGCCCTGGAATGCGGCCAGCAGGTCTTCACCGGAGAGGATGGTGAAATCGTCCTCGCCGCGATAGGGGATGTTGCGCACTTCGCGTAGCGTGTCCGTCACCTGCTGAATGACACGGTCCTTGAGCTTGGCATCCGGGTACTGCACCAGGATCAGCGTAAGCGATATATCACCTTTGGGCGTGCGGCTGGTGAACAGCGTGCGCGTGGCCGTGGTGAAAGGCACGAACACAGCGTCGTCCTCATCGCCGAAGGGCGTGGCCCCGCGCCGCTCGAACACGCCGATGACGCGGAAGGGCTGGCCGTTGAGGCGGATGGTCTGACCGATGAACTCTTCGTCCGGCGCAAACAGCCGGTTGAGCGTGGTCTGGCCGAGCACGGCCACACGCGCCTCCTGCTCAAGGTCGTCGTTGGTGAAGAAGCGTCCGGCGAAGACTTTGTAATCGCGCGCGGTGAACTGCGCCGGCGTGGTCGCCCGCAGGCCGACCTCGGTCTGATAGCCGCTGCGTGAGGCCCGCACGTTGCGCCGGATGAGCGGCACGACGGCGGCGGCATCGGGGACGCGTGCCGGATCGGCCAGGGCGGCAGCGTCCTTATCGGTGAGGAAGGTGTTGGCTGTGCGACTGGGCGGCCCGCCGCGCTGGAACTGGCCGGGGAAGATGTACAGGATGTTCGAGCCGAGCGCGCTGAACTGATCCGCGACGTAGCGCGAGACGGCGTTGCCGACCGAGACCAGCGTGATGACCGCTGCCACGCCGATGGTGATGCCGAGCATGGTCAGCGCCGCGCGCAGCTTGTTGGCGGCCAGAGAGCGCAGGCCGAGGCGGATGGTTTCAAGGAACATGGAGTTTAGAGATTGGAGATTGACCGCATCTTTCAATCCCCAATCGCTACTCTCTACTTTTTACTCATACCTCAACGCCTCAATCGGATTGAGCTGTGCGGCGCGCCAAGCCGGGTAGAGGCCGAAGAACAGGCCGATGGCCAGCGAGACACCGGTCGCCAGCGCCACGCTGTCCGGCGTCACAGCCACTGGCAGGTTGGGCTGGGTGAACTGGATGAGCGCGCCCAGACCGGCGCCGACGGCCACACCAAGCAGCCCGCCGGACAGCGAGAGCGTCATCGCTTCGACCAGAAATTGCTGGAGCACATCGCGCCGCTTTGCCCCTAACGCCTTGCGCAGGCCGATCTCCCGCGTGCGCTCCGTCACTGAGACCAACATGATGTTCATGATGCCAATGCCGCCGACGAGCAGGGAGATGCCGGCAATCATGCCGAGGAACAACGTCAACGCGCCGGTGATCTGGCCGAAGGACGAGATGAGGTCCTGTTGGGTGATAACGGTGAAATCGTCCTCATCCCGGAAGTTAATGCCGCGAGAGTCGCGCAACACCTCGGCCACCTGCTGCGCCGTAGAGTCCATGAGTGACGCATCACGCACTTGCAATGAGATGCTGGAGACGGCCAGCTTGCCATCGGCGGTGCGCAGGTTGTAGACGCGCTGCTGCGCCGTGCTGAGTGGGATGAAGACGATGTTGTCCTGGTCGCCGAACAGGCCGCCGCCCCGCGGTGCGAGCGTGCCGATGATGCGGAACGGGACTTGGTTGATTTTCACCGTCTGTCCGAGCGGCAGTTCATCGCGGAAGAGGCGCTTGACCACCGTCTGGCCGAGGACGGCCACGCGCGCCGCGCCGCGCTCATCGTTCTCGCTGAACCAATCGCCGTCGTTGACCGAGTAATTGGAGACCTCGGCGTAGTTGGGCGGCACGCCCAGCACCTGCACGAAGGCGTTCTCGCGCCCGAACTCCACGCTGGCAAAGTTGCCGGCAGCCGGGGCGACGGCGACTACGCCCGGCAGGCGCGACGGGTCGGACAGCGCGCGCACATCGTCCATCGTCAACGGCTTCTCACGCTGTCGAAAGGGGCCTTCCGGCCCAAAGCCTGCCTGATCCGGCCCGCCCGGAATGACAAAGAGCAGATTGGAGCCGATGCCCTGAAAAGTGCGCGTGACGTAGTTTTCCACGCCCCGCCCCACCGACATCAGCGCAATCACCGCCGCCACGCCGATGATGATGCCGAGCATGGTGAGGAGGGAGCGCAACTTGTTGGCGGCCAAGGCGCGGAAGGCGACGCGCAGGGTTTCGGTTAGACTCATGGGTCGGGTATTCAGGTGTGATCGCTGCACGATAGCCGACTGACTATTTGACCGGCAGAGCAGATGACTAATTGTCTCCGCCGATGGGCGATTCACGACGGATGCTGACTGCGGCGATGTCGCCGGGCTGCGCGCCGGAGATCACTTCGGTCAGTGTTTCGCCGCGCAGGCCGGTTTCGATGGGCACCTCGACCAACTCATCACCACGCTGCACGCTAAGGTAAGCCTGCCCCGTCTGGCGGTCACGGCGGATAGCCCAGTTGGGCGCCAGCACCACGTTAGTCACTCGCGCGACCGTCACCTCAACCGTGGCGCTCATGCCTGCACGCAGACGAGCCTCGGTCTCATCCAGCAGGATGCGCACCACGTAGTTCACGGCACCACCTTGAACCACGCTGATCGGTGCGATACGTTCAACCCGCCCGGTCAACGGCGTATCGGGCAGTGCCTCCACCGTCACCTTCACCGGCTGATCCACGGCCAGCCGGGCCACATCCACTTCATTCACCGTCACCTCGAGCCGGAAGCGGTCGGCGTCGAGCAGCACCACTGCCGGCACACCGGCCACCGCCGGCTCGCCCACACGAATGTTCACGGCGGAGACGATGCCCGCAATCGGGGCGCGCAGCTCGGCGCGGGCGAGGCGCGTCTTGGCCTGATCCAGCGCCAGTTGCGCCTGCGCCACCGCGAGTTCGGCCTGCTCCAGCTGAACCTGAGTCGGCCCGGCGAGGAGCTGATCGAGCTGCGCCTGCGCCTGAGCAATCCGGGCATACGCGACGGCCAGCGAGCCGGGGTCGGCGGGGTTTTTGGCCTGTTCGTATTGCAGGCGGGCAATCTCGGCCTGATAGTAGGCGTTCTCCTGGTTCCGTTTGAGCTGGTCGAGCATTTCCTGCGGCGGCGCGAACTGCGGGTTATCCGCGGCAAACTGCACCAGATTGTTGTACTGCTCGTTCAGCTTGCGGAAGTTCTCCAGCGCCTCGTCATAGTTGAGCTTGGCAATCTGCGCTTCCTCTGGCCCGGCCCCGCGCTGAAGGTCATAGGCGGCGGCGTTGGCGGCGCGCACGTTGGCCTTGGCAATAGCGATGTCGTCCTCATCGGGGCCGGCTCGCAGCTTTTGGAGGCGCAGCTCGGCGATGCGC
>JANWXR010000124.1 GCA_025057205.1 Anaerolineales bacterium
CGCGCAGCGAGATTCAATTCCTGCAAATCGAGGGGCTGGCGGTGGGCCGGGGCATCCGCATGACCGACCTGAAGGGCACGCTCAACGAGATGGCGCGGCGCATGTTCGGGCGGGAGGTGCGCACGCGCTTCCGCGCCGACCACTTCCCCTTCACCGAGCCGAGCGCCGAGATGGACGTGGAGTGCTTCGTCTGCGGCGGGCGGGGCTGCTCGGTGTGCAAGCAGAGCGGCTGGCTGGAGATCCTCGGCTGCGGCATGGTGCACCCCACCGTGCTGGAATACGGCGGCTACGACCCGCGCACCTACTCCGGCTTCGCCTTCGGCCTTGGGCCGCAGCGCATGGTCATGCTCATGCACGGCATCACCGACATCCGTTACTTTATGCAGAACGATTTGCGCTTCCTGGAGCAGTTTTGATGTCGGGTCGTTTTGCGATTGTGTCCTCATACAATTGCCTGTGAAGATGTGAATCCACGAAGGCACACGAAGGAACACAAAGGAACACGAAGGAACACAAAGAAACTCGGGTGTGCACGCAAAACATGTCAGCCGCACCCTGAGCGGACGCTGAGCAAAGCGAAGCAGCAGTCGAAGGGGCAGCATGTTCCCTGATAACTTTTGCGTGCACACGAAACTTGCGTGCCCCTGTGTAACTTCGTGCCCTTCGTGTAACTTCGTGGACTCCTTCTGCAATCACCGCATAAGAAAGACGAGAAAACGAGACTTCGTGCCCTTCGTGTACCTTCGTGGATCCCTTCGATTGCGGCTGGAGGCCACGCTATGAAAATCCCACTGAGCTGGATCAAAGACTTCGTCGAGCTGAACGAGACGCCGGAAGCAATTGCTTACAAGCTGACCTTCGCCGGGCTGGAAGTGGAAGAGATCGAGTACGTCGGCCTGCCGCTGCCACAGCCGGCCGAACGGCAGGAGGTCAAGACTCATGGCCTCGCCTGGGACCGCGAGAGGATCGTCACCGCGCAGATCCTCGAAGTGCTGCCGCACCCGAACGCCGACCGGCTGACGCTGCTGCGCCTCGACGACGGCTCCGGCAAGGAGCAGATGGTGCTCACCGGCGCGCCCAACCTCTTCCCGTACAAGGGCGCGGGGCCGCTGGCCAAGCCCCTCAAGGTCGCCTATGCGCGCGAGGGCGCGGTGCTCTACGACGGCCACAAGCCGGGCCGCGAACGGATGACGCTCAAGCGCGCCAAAATCCGCGGCGTCGAGTCGTACTCGATGGTGTGCTCGGAGAAGGAGCTGGGCATCAGCGACGAACACGAAGGCATCATCATGCTCGACGACGACGCGCCGGTGGGCGTGCCGCTGGCCGATTACATGGGCGACGTGGTCTTCACCATCAAAACCAACCCGAACATGGCCCGCAACATCAACGTGTACGGCATCGCCCGCGAGATCGCCGCGCTCACCGGCCGTCCGCTCAAGCCCCTCTCGTATGACTTTAAGGCCGACGGGCCGAGCATCGTTGGGCAGGTGCACGTCCGCATCACCAATCCCGACCTGAACCCGCGCTTTGTGGCTGCGCTCATCAAGGGCGTGACCATCCGGCCCAGCCCCTATCACGTTCAGCGCCGCTTGCGCCTGTGCGGGGTGCGGCCCATCAACAACATCGTGGACGCCACCAACTACGTGATGCTCGAGATCGGCCAGCCGCTGCACGCCTTCGACTATGACGTGCTGGTGCGGCGCGCGGGCGGCAAAGCACCGACGATCATCACGCGCACTGCCCGGCCCGGCGAGACGCTGGTCACCCTCGACGGCGTGGAGCGCAAACTCGACGACTTCACCATTTTGGTCTGCGATGAGCAGGGCGTGCTTGCCCTGGGTGGCGTGATGGGCGGCGCCGAGTCCGAGGTGAGCGAGCGGACGGTGAACGTGCTGCTCGAAGGCGCGTCGTGGGAGTTCATCAACATCCGCCGGACGATGCAGGCGCAGCGCCTGTACTCGGAGGCCGGCTACCGCTTCTCGCGCGGCGTGCATCCGGCCATGACGGTGCGCGGCGTCTCGCGCGGCATCGAGTACATGCGCCAATGGGGCGGCGGCGTCATCGCCCAGGGTCTGGTGGATGAGTACCCGAAGCCTGCGCCCGTCGTCACAGTGGAGCTGCCGATCGGTGAAGTCAGGCGCATCCTCGGCATTGAGCTTTCCGCCGACGAAATCGTGCGCATCCTGGAGTCGCTGCAATTCCGCTGTGAAGTTCAATCCGCAACCGGCAATCCGCAAACAACCATCCGTGTTACGGTTCCCGACCACCGCCTCGACATCGGCGAGGGCGTCGTCGGGCAGGCCGACCTTATTGAGGAGATTGCCCGAATCTACGGCTATGAGCGCATCCCGGAGACGTTGCTGGCAGACGAGCTGCCGCCGCAGCGCCGCAACCTTTCGCTAGAGCTGGAGGAACTGGCGCGCGATGTGCTGGTGAATGCCGGCCTGCAGGAGGTGATGACGTACTCACTGACCGCGCCGGAGAAGGAACGTCGCGTGCTGGCTCCCGGCGCGCCCGCCGACGACCGACCCTATGTTACCCTCGTTAACCCCATCGCCGCCGACCGAGTCGTCATGCGCCACTCGCTCCTCGCCAGCGTGCTGGAGGTGGCCGCCTATAACGCCCGCCTGCGCGACCGGCTGGCGCTGTTCGAGATCGCCCCGGTCTATCTGGTGGAGGAAAAAGAGGCTCTGCCTAGGGAGCCGCGCCGGCTGGCGATTGTGTTGACCGGCGCGCGCCAGCCGCTGGCCTGGCAGGGCAGCGACCGCGGGCTGATGGACTTCTTCGACGTGAAGGGCGTGGTGGAGGCGCTAGTCGCCGGCCTGCATCTGCCGGACGTGAGCTACGCGCCCGTAACACATCCGACCTTCCTGCCGGGCCGTACCGCGCAGCTGCTGGTGGCCGGGCAGCCGGCGGGCTGGTTGGGCGAGCTGCACCCGCGCGTGCGTGAGCAGTTCGACTTGCCCAATCAGCCGGTGCTGGCCGCCGACCTCGACGTGGAGGTGTTGCTGAAGCACGTGAACGAGCGTTACCCGGTGAGCGCCGTGCCCGAGTACCCGCCGGTGAAGGAGGACCTGGCGCTCGTCGTGGAGGAGGCCGTGCCCGCTGCGCAGGTGGAGGCCGCTATCCGCGCGGCGGGCGGCGAGCTGCTGGCGTCGGTCACCCTCTTCGACGTGTATCGCGGCGAGCAAATCGGCACGGGCCGGAAGAGCTTGGCCTATTCGCTTATCTACCAGGCGCCGGACCGCACCCTCACCGACGCCGACGTGGCCAAAGTGCGGGCGAAGATTGTAAAGCGTTTGCAGGAGACGTTGGGTGCGAGCTTGCGGGGATAGAGCATCGCGACTCACTTATGAGTGCCCCGAAAAAAACAAGACTTTAGCCGGCGAAATGAAGGCAGAGCGAAGGTCGAGAAGCGCCTAGAATGTATCGCCCAGCGTCTCAGGTCCGGCTTGATAGGCGGCCAAAATCTCGTCCTGTGTAGACATGGCGCGCTAACTATAGTCCGCTTTTCACCACAGGCAAGTCCAAACTGCAAATAGCTCTGAGTAGTTACTGGGTGCATTTCAGATTATTGGCCGCCCCTTCGACTACGGCCCGCAAAAGCAGCGGGCCTCCGTTTAGAGTGCAGCCCAGCCAAAAAATAGAAATGCACCCTAGTTACTTGGTGGTTTGTTTTTGCAAGGGACTCTAATGTACAATCGCCGGCATGGCGACGGAGGGTCTTCTTCTCAACAAACGCTATAAACTGCTTGGTCCCATAGGCCAGGGCGGCATGGCGGTGGTCCATAAGGCGCAGGATTTGTCGCTGAGCCGGCTGGTAGCGGTAAAAATTCTACGCGAGACGCTGACCGGCGACCCCGAATTTCTGGCGCGCTTCCAGCAGGAGGCTCGCGCCGCGGCCAACCTTGCCCATCCTAACATTGTCACCATTCATGACTTCGGGCGCGACGGTGGGCACTATTACATCGTCATGGAGCACGTCGAGGGGCAGGACCTGAAGACCCTCATCAAAGAAGCAGCGCCGTTCAGCGTGGACTACGCGCTCGACCTCGCCATCCAGATCTGCGCTGGCGTGGGCTACGCCCACCGCACCGGGCTGGTGCACTGCGACATCAAGCCACAGAACATCCTGGTCACCGCCGATGGGCGGGTAAAGATTACGGACTTCGGCATCGCGCGCGCGCTTGCCAACCTGCGCCCTGGCGAGACGACCGACGTAGTCTGGGGCAGTCCACAGTATTACTCGCCGGAGCAGGCCGCGGGCGAGCATCCCACGCCGGCCTCGGACGTGTATTCCATCGGCGTGGTGATGTTCGAGATGCTGGCCGGCCGCCTGCCGTTCATCGCTGCCACGCAGCAGGCGCTGGCGCTGATGCATTTGCGCGAGGAACCGCCTCGCCTGTCGCTATTCAACGACCAGGTTCCCGAAACGCTCGAACGCATCGTACACAAGGTGTTGGCCAAGGAGCCGTCGGCCCGGTATCGCACGGCAGATCAGCTCGGCTATATCCTGATCTCGTTCCGCCAACAGGGGGACGCACTCATGCTGGGCTCGGGCAGCACGCCCGCCGAAGCGCAGCCGCGTGCCGCGACCCCCACTGCGGTTGCACTGGCGGCAGCGCCGACCGTCGCCGCTCCCGCGCGCCCGGCCAACATCCCGGCTTACACCCCGCCTGCGACACCGCCGGTCGCTACTGCCGGCCCGATCGCCGAGACGCCAGACGAGAGCGAGGAAGGCCTCGATTGGATTGCCGTCGGACTGGGCTTCTTGGCCGCGTTGGCCGTCGGTGGGCTGATCCCCTTGTACATCCTGGTTATTCTCGCTTACACGCGCTAGTCTGTTGGGTCGGTTGGTCAGGGGGTGAAGTAGTCACTCACCTTACGCAGCGATTTGAGCGGGCTTGAGTTCCCGCAGGGCAGCAAAAGCGGATTAGATGGCGCGCAAATACAGTTTTGACTTGAGAGCAAAGGGATTGAGTGTTGTGTCGCCTTTGAGCAGTTCAAGCTTGATGTAACCGCACAAAGCCGCAAAGAAGTGGTTGGTTGGCGTGGTCACCGTTTGAGTGGCTGGCTTTTCCAACGAAGCGTTTTGTTTGAGCGACTTATGGCAGGGTTCCACGTCTCATCGTTTTTGATAGATTGCAGCTATCCCGTTACTATCCAGGGTGGTATCACTAGCGACATGCCCAGGCTGGGATATAAGCATGTCACAGAGTTTAGGCCCTTGACATTCCGCTGGCGAGAATGGTCGTAGCGCCAGCGAAGGATGTCATTTTCGTCTGTGTACGGCTTCTCGGCGATACTGCCGTCCACAATCATTACGCTATCTTCACTCTCTACCTGACGCATGTGTGCCTCCACTGAAAAAACTATGATCTCACCG
>JANWXR010000125.1 GCA_025057205.1 Anaerolineales bacterium
TGCGTCTGGCAGCCGAGCTGCGGGCTGCCGGCCTGCGCGCCGAGTGGTACCCGGAACCCGTCAAGCTCGACAAGCAATTACGTTATGCCAATGCGACCGGCGTCCGCTTTGCTGCCATTCTCGGGCCGGACGAGTTGGCACAGGGGAAAGTTATGTTGAAAGACTTAAGCAGCCGGACGCAGATGGCGCTGCCACGAGAGGAAGTGGCGGCCGCTATTCGGGATAAGCTAGCCTCGGCGACATAAGTCGGCAATTTATTTTCCCGATGTGGAAGATTTTGTCGGCTGCCTATGCAAAACATGATAGAATCCGGGCGGCATCGGCAACGGCCGGTGGCATGGTGGGTGTAGCTCAATTGGCAGAGCACTTGACTGTGGCTCAAGGGGTTGTGGGTTCGAGACCCATCACCCACCCTTCACAGTTCACTCGTCGGTCAGTTCGGCATGGCGGATTAGCCGACGAGTCATCTGGGAGCAATAAAACCGATTTGCCCTCGTAGCTCAACGGATAGAGCGCTTGACTTCGGATCAAGTGGTTGTGGGTTCGACTCCTGCCGAGGGCGCTCGACAGTTCTCTCCGTTCGTTACCAAGTCTTCTTGTTGAAGAGCTAACCGGATAACGGCTGGCCGCCAGCCAGATGATGGGTCGTCGAACGATGCGCCGCTCACGAGAGTTATTGTTTAACGACGACACGCTCCGGCTTGAGCTGCTGCTGACGCCGCTCAACCGGCTTGACGTGTCTATCGAGCGCTCGTACTTCAACGAAGCCATTCGCATCGCCCGTGAGGACCTCAAGCGCCTACGCATCCGCCAACTGGAGCCGTATTTCTATCTCTCCACCGGCTACGGCACGGTGGCCGGCACTACCAGCATCGCGCTGGGCTTCTATGACTGCAACGAACTGCTGCGCGGGTTGAACTACGAAATCCGGGGATTCCGGTACAGCCATGAGGACATTGTCAACCTGGTGCGCCATGAGCTGGGCCACGCCTTTGCCTATGCTTACAAGCTCTATACGCGCAAGGACTTCCGGCGCATCTTTCAGGTCAAGGGCAATTATTTCCACACCTATCCCCTCACCGACCGTTATCTCCAGCGCGTCAACCCATGGAGCCGTGACTACGTCAACCCCTCCGGCGACCATTACGCGCAGAAACATCCCGACGAGGATTTCGCCGAGACGTTTACGGTGCTGATGCAGCCCGACTACGACTGGGAGTATGAATACCGGAACTATCCCGGCGCGCTCAAGAAGCTGCGTTTTGTGAAAAGTTTGGTGGAGGAACTGGGCAACGCGCCACCGCTCATTGATCAGAAGCCGTATGAGTTCGAGCCGCTTTCTGAATTCAAGATCACCCTGGCGCGTTTCTTCAAGCTGCGCAGCACCCGCGCCTACCGTCGCCGAGCGACCGGCTACATTGACCCAGACCTGCTCGACCTATTCTGGCAGCCTAAACCCATCCTGCGTGGCAACCGTCGGCGCGAGCGCGATTTTGTTCACGCCGACAATTTCATCCGCAAGCACAAGCGCGAGGTGGTGACGCAGGTCAGCCGCTGGACGGGCGTCAGCGATGTGGTGGTGAAGGACTTGCTGGATAAGTGCAGCGCGCGCTCGCACGCGCTCGACCTGTGGGTGCGCAAGGACAAGCGCGAGAGCAAGCTGGTGGAGTTTACGTCGTTCGTCTCGTACCGCTGCGCGCTGTACGCTCTGAATGAGAGCTATCTTGACGGGAGCTGAACTTTGCCGCTGCTCACTACAGCGTCGGCATTTTGAGCATGACGCTCTGTGCCAGCACGGACAGGCACTTGAGTTCAGCGTCGTGGAAGCAGTAGCCTTCGATGACCACCCCCAGGTTGGGGTCTCTTTCCAGCGCTGGCGCCACCCGCGCCCATTGTTTGGCGGCGATGTAAACGGTATAAACGGTCGGTTCTGCCGGTGCTTCCGGCAGGCCCTGCGGGAGCAGCGGTGCTCGGCGCGTGGCCAGAGCCGTCACCACCGTTGTGCCGCGCTGCTGCGCCTCGCCGGGCCGCCCGATCAGTCGTACTTTCATCCGCTATACCTCCGCAACGGTTTCTCGCGGCGCTGAGCCAGTTTCGTCATGGCCCGCTGCGCCAGCACGATCACCGAGCCGGTTTTGACGTTGAGAAAGGCGAAACCCTCGGCAACCAACATATCTTCCGGGTTGTTCAGGGCCGATGCCAGCGACCGCCATTGATGATCGGCAATCGCCACTTTATAAATGGTGCGCAGGGAGGGGACTTGGGGGAGGCCGTGAGGCAACGGCGGCAGACGTTCACCGCCCTCCAGCGTGGCGACGACGAAGCCTTCGCGCGGTTTGACTTCCAACGGCCGGCCCACCACCGTCATGCGCGCAAAGCCGGCTGTGCCAGGCCGAGCAAGGGCCGCCTGCACCAACTCGGCGCGTTCCTCCCAGGCCAGCGGCTGGAGCGGCGGCGGTGGTGGCGGAGCAGGAGCTTTGGGCGCTTCCGGCTGGATGCGCCGCCACTCCTCACGGCTGACGCGCTGACGCAGGACATAGAAGAAAACTCCGCCCGGCGTGCGCCGTCGCGAGCCATCCTTGAGCATCAGGCCACCGGAGGCTTCGATGCGCTGCGCCTCTTCCAGCGCCGCCTGTACCGTCTCCGGTCCGGCGACTTCGAAGGCGCGCCGAATCTGTTCGCGCGGTCCGGCGCCGGTTTCACCTAACTGTTCGGCGATTTTCTTTGCAGCTTCGCTTATCTCCTGTGGGTCCATGCCCCTCAGTATAGTAGGTCTTGAGCCGATTTGCTAGGCTAAGTTGCAAAGCGGCCTCTGCGCCAAACTGTTTCAGCACACGTCGCGTTTTCGGCGCCGATTGTCGGCGACGCTCGTCCCAAACTCTCGCCTTCATTCGGAGCGAGCAAAGGAGTTCTCATGACCCCTCTTGGCAAAATCGTTCACTTGCAAATTCAGCGCGCCTCTCTCAAGACCGGCGAGAAGCCCAACCGCATCTACGACCCGGCGCCGCTGCTGGCCGTGCAATCGCTGACGCTCACGCCGCATGGCGCAGAGGCGCACCTGCCCGATGGCTCGGTGTTGCTCGACATCCACAACGCCCGCCATCCCGAAACCAAAAACAGCGAGAACGAGAACGCGCTCTCCATCGGCTTTACCCATCACTATGAGCTGATGCGACGGCGCTTCGGCGAGCACGTGCCGCTCGGCTGTGGCGGCGAGAACATCATCGTGGAGACAGAGCGGCGTATCGAGCTGAGCGAGGTAGCGGGCGGGCTGGTCATTCAGACGGCGGACGGCGCGCTCGTCCGGCTGGAGAACGTGCGGGTGGCGGAGCCGTGCCGGCCCTTCGCCGGTTACCTGCTTGGCCGGCAGGTGGACGGCGACACGCTCAAAGCCGGTGTGCAGTTCCTGCAGGCCGGAATGCGCGGTTACTACCTGCGCCTGGCCGGGGATGCGCCGGCCACGGTGCGTTTGGGGGATGCAGTATTCACACAGCCTTAGCGCAAATGTGCCTCAGGTCTGGGCGTGGATGGGCCTGGGAGCATGTTCTCGGCCCGTTTACGTTTCAGAAGTGCACGAAACGCGGATGCTATAATCCCTCGCGTCCGTGCCGGTAGCAAGCAGGAGATGAAGGTGATGCCCCGAAACTTCCGCCGACCCGGAGGGTGGGCGCTGCTCGGCACGCTGCTATGCAGCACGTTGATGCTGGCCGCCTGCGCGCCTCTCCAGGATGAAATCCCCACGCTAGTCCCGACGTTCACCGGCGCTCCTACCAGCGCCCCGCAAGCCGGCGCGCCGACCGAAGTACCCAAGGCGCTCTTGCCCACTCCACGTCCCGTTTGCACGCCGCCGCCTTGTGCCAGCGACGAGTCTCACGTTTGTGGCAGCGCCGACGGCTGCCCCGGCGGCTGCGGCACTATCTGCGTCAAGAAGACGCCCACGCCGACGGCGACCGGCAGCGCCGGCGGTCCCGTCATCGAACCGATTGCGCGCCTGACTTCCGGTGAAATCACCATCACGACCATCCACATGCTGAGCGAGCGGATTGGCTGGGCAGTCGCCGAAGCGCCCGGCGCCCTGGACGATCACTTGATGCAGACGCGCGACGGCGGCCTGACCTGGCGCGACGTCAGCCCGCCGCAGCCGAAGGATGAGTCCGCCGAAATTGGTCAAGGCCTGACCTTCTTTGCACTTGATGAACGCACCGCCTGGGTGACTTACTACAACCGCACCGGCGGCCCGCTCTTCCAGCCCGCCAACGTCTGGCGCACGAGTGACGGCGGGCAGACCTGGCAGGCCGGCGCACCGCTCGACCTGACCGATGTCGAGCTGTACCTGCCCTCCGATTTGTACTTTGTGGATGCGAACACCGGCTGGCTGATGGCGCACGTCGGCGCGGGGATGAGCCACGACTACGTGAACGTCTACCGCACCACCGACGGCGGGCAGACGTGGACGAAGGTGGTGGACCCGTTCACCGACAATTTGCAGCAAAGCTGCGCCAAGACCGGGCTGATTTTTACCGATGCGAACAACGGCTGGGTGACCGGCGACTGCTACGGCGTGCAGCCCGGCGCGCCGTACCTGTACCGCACCAACGATGGTGGGCGGACGTGGGCGGCGGTGGAACTGCCTGCGCCGGCCTCCGCTCCCGAACTGTTCACCACCGAGACGCTGGCCTGTGGCGTGCAGGCGCCGGTCTATTTCGACACGCGAACCGGCCTGCTCCCTGTGGAGTGCCTCGACCTCAACTCTTCTCAGCCGAAAGCATTTTTGTATCGCACAACGGACGGTGGGCAAACGTGGACGGCGGAGCCGATCGAGGGCGATTACCAGTCGGCGGCCTTCCTCAACGCGACGACCGGCTGGGTGCTGACCAACAGCGGGCCGGAGACGCCGAGCGAGCTGTTCGCCACCACCGACGGCGCGGCCACGCTGCGCCCGACCAAGACCGTCAACTGGACGGGTCGCTTCAGTTTCGTTTCGCCGCAGGTGGGCTGGGCCGTGGCCGAATCGGCGCAGGGCCGGGCACTGGTGCAGACCAACGACGGCGGGCGTACCTGGCGCGAAATCAAACCGGTGGCGACGCCGTAACTACGCCGGGCCGCGACGCGCGCCGTTGAGCTGCTTCTCCAATGCTGCCGGCCGCACCGGCATGGACTCATAACCGGTCCGTGGCTGGAAGCCGTTGCCTGAGCAGTTACTGTACTTGAGAGAGTTTTCCCGGAGGTTCCGTATGCGGCGTTTTATTGTTGGCGTTATGGGGCCGGGTGAAGGAGCCGAGGTTGCGGCGGAAGCGGCGGCGCGTCGGCTGGGCCGGCTGATTGCCGAGCAGGGCTGGGTGCTGCTCACCGGCGGCCGGAATGTGGGCGTGATG
>JANWXR010000126.1 GCA_025057205.1 Anaerolineales bacterium
GCTGATGCAAGACCTGATTGTGAAGGTGGAGCTGACCGGGAACGGCTGGCGCGCGCAGGTGGACACCGTGCCGGTGGGCGGCGGACTGCCCACCCTCAAGTGGATTGCCGGCAGCCGCCTGCGCGACCGCTACACGCTCACCATCCCCCCCGGCGCTGCGCCCGGCCCGGCGCAATTGACGCTCGGCTGGTATGATGCCTTCACCCAGCGCAACCTGCCTTTGCTCCACCCGCGCCTGGCGCAGCTCGGCCCGAACGCGCCGCTGGGAGTTGTGGAAATTGAAGATTAGAGATTGAGGGTCGAGCGGAAGGCTGAAGACTGAAGACTGATGACTACGGAATACGCAACACGCAATACGCACTCTGAACCCACATCGCCTGTTTCCTGCGGAGGCTGACATGCCCCTCACCCACCACGAAACGCGCATCTATCGCAACCGAGGCGTCGTCATCATGCTGCCCACTTCCTACGAGCAGCTGATGAACGAAACGCTGGCCGCCATCGAGCCGCTCTGGGCGCGCTACCCGAAGACCCGGCGCATGTGGCAGCTGCTGACCACCGACGCCGAAGCCATCGCCAACTGGGACATGGCCGATTACCTGACCGCCGTCAAGCTCAACTACAACGACCACGGCATGACGCACGCGATCATCGCCGCCGCCAACGCCATTCGCATCTTTCACCTGCTGGCCGAGGCGGAAGTGACGCCGGACGTGGTGGCCTCCGGCGCCGGTGACCTGGACGACGCCTGCCTGGTGACGGCCACGGCCACGCTGCTACACGACATCGGCAATCAGGTGCATCGCAAGTATCACGAGATGATCGGCGTCGGCCTGGCGCAGCCGATGCTCGATCGGCTGATGCCGGAGATTTACCCGGATGTGGAGAAGCGTGTGCAGCTGCGCGCCTTCATCCTGCACGCCATTCTCTCGCATGACTTCGACCCGCCGCCGCTAACGGTGGAGGCCGGCATCGTCGCCGTGGCCGACGGCACCGACGTGACCAAGGGCCGCGGGCGCAAAGCCTTCGACCTCGGCAAGGTAGACATCCACTCCGTCTCCGCGCTCGCCATTGACGAAGTCCACATTGGCCCCGGCAACGGCTTCCCGGTCGAGATCACGGTGGTGATGAACAACTCCGCCGGCATCTTCCAGATTGAAGACACGCTCACCAAGAAGGTGGTCAAAGGGCCGCTGTCGCGCTGGATCACCGTCACTGCCTGCACGCGTCCCAGCGACTCGCCGACCGACGCACGCATCATCGAGCGATTGACGCTGCGCAACGGCGCGTTCGTGGCGGAGTAAAATAGGGCCAACCGCAAGACAGGTGTTGATGGTGGACGCGCGCCGACTTTTCCTGTCGCGTTCCCGGTGCTCAGTGCTGACCGCGCTCGGCCATTGGCTGCTGGCCGCCTACTTTGCCGTGGCCCAGCCCGGCCTTTGCCTGTGCGAACTGGCCGGTCAGCGGCTCTTCTCACACCTGCATGGCCGGCATAGGCTGTGTCTGGCCAAAGTGGACACACACGACAACCATCCGTATACGCAACTGCTGGTCTTGCTCCGCGCCAACGCATCCGCAACCGTTCTGCCTATCGTCGAGGACGCCGAAACGCTGCTGCGGCGCTTGCAGTCCGGGCTGCTCGTGCGCCTTGCCTCCGCCAGCCCTTCGGCTCACGGCCGGCAGCCCTCCCCCGAACCGCCGCCCCCGCGCCCGTGAACAGAGACGCCGCCGCGCGTCTCTACGGCCAACCCACCGCAAGCATCGAACCTCCTGGCGGCAGGACGTGTGACGCAGCCGCACACGACGTGCGTCGCACACGCCGGCCAGACGCTTTTTTGAGGAGATTTCACTATGTTCAAGCGAATCCTCGCTTTGAGCGTTTTGCTCGGCCTGCTGGCGGCCTGCGCCCCGGCAGCCTCTGACTCACACTCACACGAACACATCAAGGTCGGCAACCTGGAAATCCAGGACCCGTGGGTACGGGCGGCCAGCCTGTCCAACGTCACGCCCGAGATGGGCGACACGCACATGAGTGGCGTGAACAGCGCGGCTTATCTCACTATCGTCAACAACAGCAGCGAGGCCGATCAACTGGTCAGCGCCGCCAGCGATGTGGCGAAGGCCGTCGAGCTGCACAACGTCAAGATGGAAAACGACGTGATGAAGATGTTCCAGGTGCCGGCGATTGACGTGCCGGCCAACGGCAAGGCCGAGCTGAAGCGAGGCGGCTTCCACATCATGCTCATCGGCCTGAAGCGCGACCTCAAGGTGGGCGAGAAGGTGACGCTCACGTTGAACTTCCAGAAGGCCGGCTCGGTGACCTTCGACGCCGAAGTGCGCGAAGCGCCGATGCACAGCCCGTAACGGGCCTCGCCCCTCATCGCTCACGCAACGCTCTCCCAAAGGGAGAAGCAACGCCTCCCCTCTCCCTTTTGAGGAGAGGGGAGGGCGTGAGGGGGATGGTACAATCCGCTCTCGCGCTCATGTTTGAAATCGTCTTCCTTGGCACCTCCGCCTCCGCGCCGTCGGTGCATCGCGGCCTGAGCGCGCAGGTGGTGATGCACAACGAGCACCGCTTCCTCATTGATTGTGGCGAGGGCACCCAGCGGCAGATCCTGCAATCGGGCCTTGGCTTCAAGCGGCTGGAACGCATACTGATTACGCATGGCCACCTCGACCACATCCTCGGCCTGGCCGGCCTCGTCTCCACGTTCACCCGCTGGGAGACGACCGAACGGCTCGAAATCTGGGCGGGGCGCTGGGCGCTGGAGCGCATCCGCCTGCTGCTGTATGAGATTGTGCTCAAGGGTGCCCGGCTGCCCTTCGAGCTGAAGCTGGGCGAGATCCGCCCCGGCCTAATGTTCGATCACAAGACCTTCACCGTCAGCGCTTTCCCGGTGCAGCACCGCGGCGCGGATTCATTCGGCTTCGTCTTTGAGGAAAAAAGCAAGCGCCCCTTCCTGGTGGAAAAAGCCGAGGCGCTCGGCGTCCCCGCTGGCCCCATCCGCCGCGAGCTGGTGGCCGGCCGCACGGTGACCCTGCCCGACGGCCGCGCCGTGACGCCCGAAGAGGTGCTCGGCCCGCCGATCAGCGGCGTCAAGCTGGTGCACGTCGGCGATTGCGGCGACACGCGCGACCTGGTGGGCGTGGCGCGTGGCGCAGATGCGCTGGTGATTGAGGCGACGTACCTGAGCGGCGAGGCCGAGATGGCGCGCGAGTTCGGCCACCTCACAGCAGCCCAGGCGGCCACACTGGCCCGCGATGCCGGCGTGCGGCAGCTCTTCCTTACCCACCTCTCCCGCCGCAACCGCGAGCGCGACGTGCTCGAAGAGGCCCAGGCCATCTTCCCCAACACCATCATCGCGCGGGACTTTGACCATTACACCATCACGCGCCCGGCCTAATCGGCATCTAAAGAACCCGAACCCGTAACCTTTCCCCGGCCTTCTCGACTGTAGGGGTGACTGTGCCTGAAGAGCACAAAAACTTGTCGAGAAGGCCTTATGTCTTTTTCCGTCGCGTTCGTACCCTCAACCCTCGCCCGCCGGCTGGATTGGCCGGCCGGCCTGAATAAGACCGCCCGGCTCGCTTTTGAAGTGGGCAGCCGGCTCGTCGTGTTCGTGGCGCTCTTTGCCCTCGTGCAATTCGCCACGCCCGCCCTGGCCGACAACGACGGCTTCTATCACATGCGCATGGCCTGGCTGATGCGCCGGGAAGGCCTCAAGCCCGATTTCGTCTGGCTGCCGCTGACCATCCTCAGCCCGGACGCTTACTACAACCACCACTTTCTGCATCACGTTTACCTGAGCCTGTTCGCCTGGGGCGATACTCCTGAAAGCCTCATCTTCGGCGCGAAGCTGGCCAGCACGCTCATGCCGGCGCTGGCCGCTCTTGCCATCTGGTGGCTGCTGCGAAATCAGAATGTGCGCTGGGCCACGCTATGGACGATTGGGCTGTGGGCTATCTCCGAGGCCTTTCTCTATCGGATGAGCATGCCGCGCGCGCAGTCCGCCTCGCTGCTCGTGCTGGCGCTAGGCCTGCATTGGCTGCTCCAACGTCGCTACCGGCTGCTCCTCCCGCTCGGCTTTCTCTACGTCTGGTTTTACAACGCCTTCCCGCTGTTGCTGGTGGTGGCCGGCGTTTACGCGGTCAGCGCCTGGCTCACCGAGAAGCGCCTCGCATGGAAGGCGCTGTTGTATCCCACGCTCGGTCTGCTCCTGGGGCTGCTCATCAACCCGTACTTTCCGCAGAACCTGACCTTCATCGTGCAGCACGTCCTGCCCAAGATCGGGCCGGAGGCCACTGCCATCTCGGTCGGGAATGAGTGGTATCCGTACTCCACCTGGACTCTGGTGGAGAACTCCGGCGGCGCGCTGGCGCTCTTCGTGCTGGGCGCCATCGGGCTGGGGTGGCGCGGGCAGCGGATAGACCGTGCGACGCTGGCGGCGCTGCTGTTGAGCGTGGCCTTCGGCTTCCTGCTCTTCAAGTCGCGGCGCTTCATCGAATACTTCCCGGCGTTCACCCTGATCTTCGCCGCGCTCAGCCTGGGGCCGGTGCTGGAGGCGCAACTTAACGCGCGAGCCGGGCAGCGCGGCTGGCTGCTCGCCGGACTCGCCGGCCTGCTGGCGTTGCCGCTCTGGGCGACGCTGGTGCAGGCGCGCGAGGCGATGCAGTCCGAGCCGCCGGCCACGCGCTACGCCGCTGCGTCGCAGTGGCTCCAAACGCACTCCACGCCGGGCAGCATGGTCTTCCAGACGGACTGGGACGACTTCCCGCGCCTGTTCTTCTACAACCAATCGAACCTGTACACCATCGGCCTGGATCCAACCTACATGCAGTTGTACGACGGCGCGCTATACGACGAATGGGTGGCGATCACGCGCGGCAAAGTCCGCCAACCCAGCGCCGCCATCGCGGAGCGTTTCGGCGCAGAGTTTGTCTTTTCGGATTTACATCATGAGGCCTTTCTGAAGCGCGCTGCGGAAGACCCCGGCCTCGAGGAGGTCTATCGCGATGATGAAGCCGTAATCTTCCACGTCATACGTTGATTTCACCTGCAGATTTCCGGCGCATTGACCCGCGCCCCAGTAAGGAGATGAACACCATGAAGCTGAATACCCTTTCCAGACTTTTGCTCTTCGGCGCCCTGGCCCTGCTGGTCGTCCTCGTCACCGCCTGCGCCCCGCTGGAGTTGCCCGGCAACGCCGGCCCGACGGCCCAGCCCGCCGGCCCCAACGCCACCGAAATCGTCGGCGTCGTCAGGGCGATTGAACCGCAACGTATCCAGATCGGAAACCAGACCATCCGCATTGAAGCGCAGTCCGAGATTCGGGAGAAAATCCGGGTGGGCGATGTGGTCAAGGCA
>JANWXR010000127.1 GCA_025057205.1 Anaerolineales bacterium
ATCGGTCAACGTCCCCTGGTGAATGTGGCCCGTATTTCCCATCTGACCAACTGGGTCTGGATCGTGGTAGGAATTTTGCAGGCCCGGTCGATTGCCTTGAGCCAGATTGCGCTGCATATCCCCGGCGACGCCAAAGCGGAGTCGCGGGTGACGACCATTCGGCGCTGGCTGAAGAACCTGCGTGTGGACGTGTGGGAATTTTATCGGCCGGTCAAAGAAAACCACGAGCTATCTTCCGGATGTCTGCAATCGCCGGATGACACGGAAGCCAGCTATCACACCCAAGGCACCACGCACTACAAAGGCTATGTCGTCAATCCGACCAAGACCTGCGACCCCAAGAATGCGCTTTAGATGATGGACGGCGGCGTCCGAGGAAAGAAGCCGTCTTGCAGATAGCCCCGCAAGCCGGCAAGCGGCTCGCGCATGACGTGGGTCAGAGCCGCAGCGTATGCCTACAGAGGCGCAGACGGATCGGGCTGGGGAAAAGCAACCGGGCGTGGTGGCATATTCAACATCAAGAGGAATGTGGCGCAACCGGGGCATTCGAGCCGCCCAGCTTCTTCTGTGCAGATTCGAGCTGGGTGCGCGCCTCCGCCAGACTCGCCTCCAGGGTGGCGACGCGCGCCTGCTGCTCCTGGACGCTCTTTTCCAGCTCGGCCACGCGCTTCTTCAGGCGGGAGATCGTCCAGCGATTGCCGACCAGCGATGGGACGGAGACCAGCAAGCTCATCAGCAGGCCCAGCCCGACGACCAGCAGCAACACCAGCGCTAGCGGTGCGTTGGCGAATTGCCAGAACAAAAAGCTGACCGTGACCGGCATGGCGTTCTGCACGGCAAAGATAACGGCAGTGAGGGCGAGGATGAGGGCCAGGATCAGAAGAACTTGCATAGAAGGCCTCGAAGCATGCGAGCGGTGCGCGCCGCTGGCATGTAGCGGATTCTAGCCCATCAGCGGACTGAGCGCTTCGGCCACGTCGTCGCGCGAATCGCGGATGGACTGGCGCACCTGGCTGCTGAGCACAGGCCGCAGCCGGGCCAGCAAGGCGGCAATAACAAACGGCGAAGCTCGGCGGCCTCGGCCTGTGATGCTTCCAACCATGCTTCGGCGATGATGTCGCCGGCCTGGTGAATCGCATCCAGCTCCGCCTGCAACGCCAACAGGCGCGCCTCACTCTGGCGCTTGAGCGACTCTAGCTCCAACGCCCGCAGGCGGCGCTGTTCGAGCGGGAGCAAGATGGTGCGAATCGAGTCGAGGGGTTTGGCAGTCACGGGAGGCACTGCAAACACTGGCCAAAGTCAATGAGCAGCTAGCCGAAGTCACGCCGGTCGGCGGAGCGATCCTCCAGCGCAGCCTCGAGCGCCGCCACCCGCGCCTTCCAGGCGATGAAGCAACCTCACGCACAGCCGCCCGTGTAGTCGTTCCGGGAATGCCTGCTGGTCGCCTTCCTAAAGTTGCTGTATGCCTAGGGCCATGCCTGGTCTGAGTGTTGAACGCGAGGATTATACATCCGCCCGAAATGGATCGCGTTGAACGGGAACAATAGATGATGTATATTTAGCCCACCAATCGGCCCTTCCCGATCTAAAAGTTCGAACTCGATCCGCCGTGCCGCCTGCGGCGGCCAACCCTTCTTCGTCACAGGAGTCTTCGTATGAGCAATGCCTCCAATCAGCCCCTCGATGGTGAGGTCTATTATCCCGACCCAAGCATCGTTGCCAATGCCAACGTGCGCGACTGGGAGGCGCTGGCCAAGTTCGCCCACGACGACCTGGAAGGCTTCTGGGCGCAGCGCGCCGAAGAACTGGAGTGGTTCCGGCGCTGGGACAAGGTGCTGGATGACTCCAACAAGCCATTCTACAAGTGGTTCGTGGGTGGCAAGACCAACATCGTCCACAACGCCCTTGACCGCCATCTGAAGACCTGGCGCAAGAATAAACTGGCCTTGATCTGGGAGAGCGAGGACGGGCGCGACCACCGAACCTACTCCTACTTCTCCGTGAACCGCGAAGTGAACAAGTGGGCCAACCTCATCAAGGCCATGGGCGTGCAAAAGGGCGACCGCGTCACCATCTACCTACCGCGCATCCCGGAGATTGTCTTCGCCATGCTGGCCTGCGCCAAAATCGGTGCGGTGCACTCGGTGGTGTTCGCCGGCTTCAGCGTGGATGCGCTGCAAGGCCGGATCGAGGACAGCCAGAGCAAGCTAGTCATCACCGCCGACGGCTCATGGGTGAACGGCAAAATCTTTGAGCTGAAGAAGATTGTAGACGAAGCGGTGAAACGCTGCCCCTCGGTCGAGAACATTATTGTGGTCAAGCGCACCGGCCACGAAGTGAATATAGACCCGGCGCGTGACCACTGGTTCCACGCTTTGGCAGCCCTGCCCATCGCTTCCGGCAAATGTCCCACCGAGCCGCTGGACGCCGAGGACCCGCTCTACATCCTGTACACTTCCGGCTCCACCGGCAAGCCCAAGGCCATTCTGCACACGCACGGCGGTTACATGGTCGGCGTCTATACCACGCTCAAGTACGTGTTCGATATCAAAGACGAAGACCGCTGGTGGTGCACCGCCGACCCCGGTTGGGTGACCGGCCACTCCTATCTGGTGTATGGGCCGATGCTCAACGGTGCGACTTCCTTCATGTTCGAGGGCGGCCCGACCTATCCGTACCCCAATCGTTGGTGGCAGTGCGTCGAACGCTACGGCATTACCATCCTGTACACCGCGCCGACGGCCATCCGCGGCCTGATGCGCTTCGGCGAAGCCTGGCCCAACAAGCATGACCTCAGCTCGCTGCGCCTGCTCGGCTCGGTGGGTGAGCCGATCAACCCCGAGGCGTGGAAGTGGTATCATCGCGTCATCGGCAAAGGGCGCTGCCCGATCATGGATACCTGGTGGCAAACCGAGACCGGCATGTTCATGATTACGCCGACGCCGGTAGTGCCGCTCAAGCCCGGCTCAGGCACACGGCCGTTCTTCGGGCAGGAAGCGGAGATTCTGGACGAGCAAGGCAACCCGGTGCCCGACGGCGAGGAGGGCTACCTGGTGCTCAAACGCCCGTGGCCGGCCATGCTGCGCACCATCTACGGCGACGATGAGCGCTACGTGCGTCAGTACTGGAGCAAGTATCCGGGCAAGTATCTGGCCGGAGACTCAGCGCGCCGCGACAAGGACGGCTACTTCTGGATCATCGGCCGCACCGACGACGTGATTAAGGTGAGTGGCCACCGGCTGGGCACCGCCGAGATCGAAAGCGCACTGGTGAGTCACCCGGCAGTGGCCGAGGCTGCTGCCATCGGCCTGCCGCATGAAGTCAAGGGCAACGCCATCCACGCCTTCGTGTTGTTGCGCGCCGGGCACACCGGCTCGCTCGAGCTGGCCGAGGAACTACGTCAGCACGTCAGCCAGCACCTCGGCCCCATCGCCAAGCCGGATGAAATCAAGTTTGTGGACAAGCTGCCCAAGACGCGCTCCGGCAAGATCATGCGCCGCGTGCTCAAGGCGCGCGCCCTGGGCCTGCCGGAAGGCGACACGACGACGCTGGAGGAATAGCGCTGAGAATTAAGACCGTTCACAAACAGGACAGCCCTGGGACCGTCCTGTTTGGTTTGCAGTTCAAAGAAATAAGTGATGAATACCTGAAGAACCGTTTTTTTTTGCCGCCTTCACCACCTCAATTAGACTACTGCCCAAGTCCCGTCCCTCGACTGCTGTTTCGGCTTGGCCGCTCAACGCCCGCTCAGACATCATGAGTCACGGACGCACTCTGATGGATGAAAAAGCAACCTTTTTCTTCCCAGGATACCCTTTACGTATTACGTAGGCCATCCTGAGCGCAGCCTCGCCGAGCGAAGCCCGCCAAGGGCGCCGCAGGTATAATCGCTCACTGCTATGCCACCGAACAACTTCACGTACTCGAAGTGGGACATCCTCAAAATCATCGCCGCGCTGATCCTGATCGCCCTGGCGGCGGCATACACCTTTGGCCTGTTCTGAGGCTTCAGCAAATCCGCGGCAGCTGCTCGCCGATCTGCATGTCCACCACCCGCGTCCCGCCGATGCCGGTGCGAGCGGTGACCATCCTCGGGTGCGCCGCCATCACCTGGCCGATGCGGGCGGCTCGCTTCCCCAGCGGATGCGCGCGCATGGCCGCCAGCACCGCCTCCGCCTGAGCTTCCGGCACAATCGCAATCAGCTTGCCCTCGTTCGCCACATAGAGCGGGTCCATCCCCAGCAGCTCGCAGGCGGAACGCACCGCCGGATTGACGGGGATCTGACGCTCGTCCAGCGCAATGCCCACCCCCGCTGCCTGAGCAATCTCGTTGAGGGCAGAGGCCAAGCCACCGCGCGTCGGGTCGCGCAGCACGTGGATGTCCCGCGTCACCGCCAGCATCGCCTCTACCAGGCCGTTGAGCGGCGCGGTGTCGCTGACGATCTCGGTCTCGAACTGCAAGCCCTCGCGCACGCTCATGATGGCCATGCCGTGATCGCCGATGGTGCCGCTGAGGAGCACGACGTCGCCGGGCTGCGCGCGCTGCGGGCCGATGTCCACGCCGTCCGGGATCAGGCCGAGGCCACTGGTGTTGATGAAGACGCCGTCGCCGTGGCCCTTGTCCACTACTTTCGTATCGCCGGCGATGAGCTGCACACCGGCGGCTTTGGCGGCGGCGGCCATGCTCTCCACAATCGCGCCGAGCTGCGCCAGCGGCAGCCCCTCCTCGACGATGAAGCCGGCGGTGAGGTAGAGCGGTTGCGCGCCGCTCATCGCCAGATCGTTGACCGTTCCGTTCACCGCCAGCTCGCCGATGTTCCCGCCGGGGAAGAAAAGCGGGCGCACGACGAACGAGTCGGTGGAGACGGCCAGACGCGCGCCGTTGAGCGCGAACACGGTCGAGTCGCCCAGCCGGTTGAGCGCCTCGTTGCCGAAGGCGGGCAGGAAGAGGTGACGGACGAGGTCCGCCGAGAGCTTGCCGCCACCGCCGTGCCCCATCACGATGTGGGGATAATCGCGCAGCGGGAGCGGGCAGCTCCAGGACTCAAAGTTCAACGTGTTGGCCATTCAAGACACATCGACCCTCAAACTTTTACCGGCGTTGAAGAGTCGTTGCACTAATGCTCGTGGTCGTGGTGGTCGTGGTGCTCATGAGTCTCCGCGGGAGCGCCAAGCCAGGACGCCAGCGGTTCGGCGGCGCGGGCAACGCCGTACGTGAGCAAACCGCCGGCCAGCGCCA
>JANWXR010000128.1 GCA_025057205.1 Anaerolineales bacterium
CGCTCCGAGACCACAGTATGAGGCGTTTCGCGCGTTACCGCAATACTCCTTTTGGATGAGCGAGGGGGCGACCGTCACTGCGGAAGAGGCCTAATCGCAGGCCCTGCGGGTGCGATTTCAATCGCCACTGCCGTACCGTTTACGACACAGGACGCGCCTGCATCTGTTCGGCGCCGGGCAATCGTTCCACGATCTGTCCACCCGGGAAGGCGATCGCCAAGCCATCGAATGCGCGCTCGCCGGATTGCTGAGTGGCCAGCACATAACGTCCATCAGGTGACCAAGTTGGGAAGCGCACCGGCAAAACCTCGCGCGTTAGCGCCTTTGACCGACGGCGTTCCAGGTCGTAGACGTAAATATTGAAGACGCCTTGTTCATAAGAATGATAGGCCAGGTAGCGGCCGTCAGGCGACCAAGCCGGCGCAGCGTCATCAATCGCGTTGTCGGTCAGTTGTTCAACCTGCGAGCCGTCGGCATTCATCACATAAATTTCGTTGTCGCCCTGTCCACCGCGATCCGAGGTGAACGCAATCCGGCGACCGTCCGGTGACCATGAGCCGAGGAAGTTGTTGCCGTCAAAGGTGATCTGCTTGGGATTCTCTCCGTCCAAACCGACTACATAAAGCTGGCTAAGCCCGCTGAAATTCGAGGCGAACAGAATCTGCGTCCCGTTGGGTGACCAACTTGCCCCCCAGTTATAGGCGAAGTCCTGCGTGAGCAGTCGGCGCGAATTACTCCCGTCGGCGTTCATCAGGTAAAGCTCGTAGCGTCCCTCGGCCACATTCGCCGTGTAGGCGATTTGCCGGCCATCGGGCGACCAGCGTGGCTCGCTGTTGTTGAGGCCGCCGAAGGTAAGCTGGCGCGGCGGCTGGCCGGGCTGACGCCGGAAGACTTGGACCATCCCACTCTGCTGGCTAGCATACACCAGGTCAAGCTGCGCAAGCGGCGCTGGCGCAGCTAGCGGCGACTCCAGCGGCGATGTAGTTGGTGATGGTTGCGGTGCGTCGGCCGGCGTACATGCGCTCAGCACTGCCAGCGCACACAGGCAGGAAACGATGAAGTGATGATTGCTCATAGCTTTGGAGTCTAACATCTCGGCTTAGCGCACCCACTGCGGGTGGAGCGTCTGCGCCGAGTCCGGCACGGGGAGCAGCGTGACCGTCCGGCGTGCCAAGTCGAACAGGAAGAATCCCTGCTGGTTCAAGGTCACTCCGACCAAGCCGCAGCCGTTCGGCGACCAGCTCAAGCCGCCTGAGACAAGCGCTTCCGCCGGCTTCCACGGCTCACCGCCGATCTGCTCAATCACGCCAACTTCCAGGAACTGCGGATTACCCAGTGACAGCGACAGGGCGGCAATCAGATTCGAGACCGGCGACCAGCGAGGGTAGATTGCGTTTGATGCGACCTTGCGCGGCGGCACACCTTGTGCGGGGCGGGACAAATACGCGACGCTGATCAAGGGACACTGCTGGCCGATCACGATGCAGCCGGCCGAATACAGCCGCCGGCCGTAGGATGGATCGGGCGGCCAGCTATAGGACGAGATGGCCAAGATCGGCACGTCAGGCTTTTCGTCGCGCACGGCGAGCGCTGGCGAGAGCGTTGCCACGCGCGCCGTGCCGGATACGAAGTCCACATAGGCAATCTGGCTGCCATCGGGTGACCACTGGATGTTGTCGCTCAAGCGCAGGAGGGAAGCATCCACGACCTGCGGATTGTTGCCGTTCGCGTCGGCGACGATCACTCTGGCGAAGTCGAAGTAGGCGATGCGCCGGCCATCGGGTGACAGGCTGCCGCCTACGCGACCGGGGATGAGCAAGCCCTGCGCCGTTTGCCCAACGGCGGGCAATTGGTCGGGGGTCGGCGAGTTCAGTGCCCGGCTGACGGCCTTCGTGCGTAAGTCAATGTAGAACAGGTCGTATTTCAACCGCTTGTCCGTGTCGGTGAAAGCACGGGTGAACAGGATGCGCCCCTGTTCGAGCGGCTCGCTGGCGCAGCGCGCGCGGGTCGCCTCTAGGCTCTCTTCGCGCGGGTCGGGCGATGGACGCACCGGCAGCGCAGGCGCGGTCGGCGCGGTGGTTGGGCGCGGCGTGCTGCTGCAGCCGGCTACGATCAAGCCACCTGCAACGAGCGCTATCAGCAATCCGAGCGTTCGGGTTCGCATGCTCAACATATCGTTATTATGAGATCATACCCGCACACTACCTGATCTCTCAGAGGTAGCCGTAGCGTCTGAGCAACGGCCAGGTCAGCCACGTCACCCAGCGCCGATCCATCGCTCGCATGGCCAGCCGCCATTCCTCGTCGGGGCGCAGGCTGATCAGACCGGTCTGGAAACGGTTCTGGTTGCCGGCGATGAGATGCGCGGTGGTGAGATAGGCCTGATCGGGAGATACGAGGGGCAGACCGTCTTCGGGCAGGCCAGCGAACTGCGCGATGCGTCTTAATATCGGGTCGGGGCGTCGCATCAAATCCTCATAGCGGATCTGTAGCCACCGCTCGGGAGGCAGGGCGCGAGCCAGTCGGCCGGCCGCCCAGTTGGTAACCAGCCACTCCTTCGCGCTGGAGGTCAGGCCGTATTGGGCAGTGGTGAAGACGCGCCCGCGCACGGTCGTGCTTTTGCGCCGCCGCCACGAGAAGGCCGTGGCGCGTGCGTCGCGGATGAGGAAGATGATTCGCACGTCCAGCCGGTCTGAATCCAGCAGCACACTGGCGTAGGCGGGCAACTTAGAGGCGTCCACCACCACACTGCAGCCCGTCACCGTGCCAATCGTCGCGTAGATGGATTCCAAAGCGCTCACATACGCCCGCCGGTGAGCGCGCAGCGCCGGCGAGAGATGGTGAAGCAGCGGCAGCATGTGGCGCACGCGGGTGCAGGCGTCGCGATGGCGTTGAATCTCGGCAAAGATCGGTCGAAGGTACGACGGCTCGGCACTCCCGTAGCAAGCTTCCAGGATCGGTCGCCACACAGGACAGTTCAGCACAAGCTCGCCACAGCTGCACATCCGATTGTCGAGCGCGCGCGCGTCCCAGAGGTTGTGTAGCTCGCCGAGGCCGAAAGCGCCGGTAGTTTGGCCGAGCAGATTACACAAGATCGTGCTGCCGCTGCGCGACGCGCTTACGATGAGCAGCACAGCAGGCATGGTGGAACAGATGGCCATGGATAGTGTGGATTAGAATCTCCATCGCATCGCTGATGAATTGCCACGCTTCTGGTCGCGCCAGGATTTTACTCATCGGACTCGACGGGGCCAGCCCCGTGTTGATGCATCGCCTGGTCAGCGAAGGCGAGCTGCCTTCTCTACGAGTGATCCTCGCGCGCGCCTCGCTCGGCGCGTTGGAGTCAATCCCGCCTTACGCTACGCCGCCGGCCTGGGCCTCTATCTACACCGGCGTGCTGCCCGCCGAACATGGCGTCTTAGATTTCACCGACCTCAACGCCGATGGGCAGTTAGTGAACAGCAGCGCTCTGCGTGCCGTTCCACTTTGGAGGCGTTTGTCCGATCGAGGCAAGCACGCAGCAATGATCGCCTTCCCGCTCACCTATCCGCCGCCTGCGGTCAACGGCGTCATTGTGAGTGGCTTACCCGCGCCACACCACGGCGCAGTGTGGAGTCATCCGCCCGAGTTGGATGCGGGGCTAAAAGCAATTCCCCACTTTACACCTGACCCGGAGATGACCTCTCCGCTGGCGAACGTTCAACAGAGTATCGAGCGCCTGAAGGCTCATGTTCGTGCGATCGGGCAGGCTGCGCTTCTGGCCCACGAGCGCTATGGCGACGACGGCTGGGATCTCTTCGGCGTCCAATTTCAGGCGCTGGACACCTTCCAGCACATGTTCTGGGCTTGGATTGACCCTGACGATCGGCGCTTCGCGACACGCCCGCCGAGCGAGCGACGCCTGGCCCTGAGCTTCTTTCGCGCGCTCGATGAGGTGATGCGTGACCTCGTCGAAGCGCTGCGCCCGGACGCCATTGTCATCCTCTCCGACCACGGCTTCGGCCCGGCCTACGAGGCGGTTTGCCTCAACCCGTTCTTGCTCGATGCGGGGCTGCTGCGGCTGACGATCCCGGAAACGTCGCTGCGCGCGTCGCTGGCGGCGCAGCGCATCATCAAGCGGTTGGACTTGTTCAACCTGCGCGCGCACCTGCGCTTCTCGGTGCGCCCCGGCGCGGTGATGACAGGGCTGAATCAGCTCAGGCGCGACAAGCTGATTGACCGCGAGGCATCGGTGGCGTTCGCCTTCTCCGGCGGATACTGCGGCTTGATCGAGGTCAAGCCCGGGTTCGAGTCCGCCGTGCGCGAGGCATTGTTGAGCGCTTGCCATCCCGCGCATCAAACCCCGCTGATCAAGGCGGTGCACTTCATCGGCGAGCTGTGGGATGGCCCCTGGGCCGAAGCGTGGCGGCAATATGCTATCGTCCAGCCGGAGGAAGGCTATCTGATTGACAGCCACTTCCGCCCGCACGGCGCGGTGTCGCCCGTGGCCGCCGGGCTCACCGGCACGCATCGCCCCACCGGGCTGCTATGGACGACCCTCGACGCGCTGCGCGGCGCTAAGAGCATCCTGGATATTGCGCCGGGCATCTTGAGCGCATTGGGCGTGCCGCATGACGATCTGAGGGGCAACGCTGCCGAGCCGATGACCTCAGCGGCTCTCTCTGCCTCGGAACAGGCTGCCATCGAGGAACGGCTGCGGCGGCTGGGATACTTGTGAATGCGCGCGAATGCCATCTTCAGGCGCCACGGATGGTAGGCGCCGGGCCACGATTAGGACTCTCCTCGGCGACAGGCTTGACCTGTCGGTGTTTGTAACTGAAGGGCAGAGTCATACGCTCGCCAACCTGGGCATGCGCGGCGGAGCGCGTTCTCACGGTTAGCTGCCTCATCTGAAGAATGCGGCCGACTGCACGAACAGCCCAACGGCCAGTAGGGCCATTACGCAAATCAGGAGCGCGAGGTGTAATGCGCCGGCGCGGTGGTTCGGACTCAAGGCAAGGGCAATCAGACTCACGCCGCTGAAAAGATATCTTCCTTGCGGCAACCACGTTCGGTCGGCCGCGAAGCTCAGCAGTGGCGCGAAGGTCTGCGCCAGCAACAACCCAAGCCCAACTAAGCTCAGCGCGAGCAGCGCGGCGCCGTCAGGGTCGGGCTGATTGGCGCAGATCGCCTGCACCGTCAGAGTCAGGGCAACGCCGAAGCCCAGCGCCAGCAGCGTCACCCAACCC
>JANWXR010000129.1 GCA_025057205.1 Anaerolineales bacterium
CGCCGCGCGCCCCCGCGCCTCGACGGCCCGACTTCAGTATGCTGCCGCAGCGTTGCGCTATGCTTGTCCCCAGTTCTCCAGCGTCCGCTTGACCACCTGCATAAAGCGGTCGCCGCTCGCACCGTCAAGCACGCGATGGTCAAAGGTCAGCGTTAGATACACCATTGGGCGGACGGCGATGGCGTCATTCTCCAGCACCACCACGCGCTTCTGCACCGCGCCCACGCCCATAATGCCGGTCTGCGGCTGGTTGATGATGGGCGTAGCGAAGAGCGAGCCGCTGACGCCATGATTGGTGAGCGTGAAGGTGCCGCCTTGCACCTCATCGGGCTTGAGCGCCTTTGCCCGCGCGCGCTGCGCCAGGTCGTTGATCTCACGCGCCAGCCCGAGCAGGCTCTTCTCATCCGCACGCTTGATGACCGGGACAATTAGGCCGTCGTCCAAGGCCACGGCGATTCCTACGTTGATCTCGCGCTTGAGCACGATGCGCGCCGCGCCGCCCTCCTCCACCCACTGGCTGTTGACGATGGGCACGGCCCGCAGCGCGGCGACGGCGGCGCTGACGAAGTAGGCGGTCAGCGTGAGCCGGACGCCGTCGCGCGCGAACGCGGCCTGGTTCTGCTCTAGGTGCGCCAGCACGCGCGACATGTCGGCCTCGAACACGGTGGTGACGTGCGGCGAAGTGTGCTTGCTGCGCACCATGTGCTCGGCGATGAGCTTGCGCATGCCCTCGACGGGGATAGCTTCGAGAGATTGGAGCTCGGAGATTGGGGATTGGGGACTGACGCCGGGTGGAGGTCGGAGATCGGCGGTCGTGCGCGCGCCGCCGTTGGCGACCGGTTCGCGGGCCGGCACTTCGATCTGTGGTGCGGGGGCGGGCACGGACTTCTGCGCCTCGATGTAGGCTAGCACGTCCTTCTTGGTAATGCGCCCACCCAGGCCGGTGCCCTTGACCTGATAGAGGTCCACCTTGAACTCATCGGCCAGTTTGGCGACGACGGGAGAGATGAAGCCGAGTTCGCGCCGGCGTGGGGGAGATTGAAGACTGGAGATTGAAGACTCGTCGTGGCCGTTGGTGGAGGGCGGTGTATCCGGCTCGCCGATGATGGCGATGGTTTGGCCGACCTGCACCGTCGCGCCTTCGGCAGCCAGCACCTTGAGCAGCACACCGGAGGCTGGGGCCGGTATCTCGGTATCTACTTTGTCGGTGTTGACTTCGAGCAGCGGCTCCAGTTCCTCGACGCGGTCGCCTTCCTTCTTCAACCATTTGCTGATGGTGCCTTCGACGACCGACTCGCCGAGCTGGGGCATGAGGACGTTGGTGGGCATGGTCGCTTCGGTAGAGAGTAGAAAGTAGACAGTAGAGAGTAGATGGAATTCCGAGTCCTGACCGCTAGCGGTAGAACAACGGGTACGCCGCCGGGTCGGATTCGTGCATCAAATCATACACGGCTTCGAAGATTTGCTCGACGTTGGGCTTGGACCAGTAGTCGCCGTCGGAGCCGTAGGCGGGGCGATGGGGCTGTGCGGTCAGTGTGCGCGGCGGGGAATCAAGATAGCGGTAACCGCCCTGCTTTTCCAGTACCTCCTGCAGCATATAGGCCGTTGCGCCGCCGGGCACGTCCTCATCCACGAAGACGATGCGGTTGGTCTTGCGCAGCGACTCACCGATCATCCCGAAGCGGTCGAAGGGCAGTAGTGAGCGCACGTCAATCACCTCCGTCTCGATGCCCACGCCCGCCAGCAGTTGGGCGGCTTCGAGCGCCAGGCGACAGCACGCGCCGTAGGTTACCAGCGTCACATCGTGGCCCGGTCGTAGCACTTCCGGCACACCCAGCGGGATGGTGAACTCGGCCAGGTTGTCGGGGCGGCGCTCTTTAAGCCGGTAACCGTTGAGCACTTCCACCACCAGCCCCGGCTCGTCGGAGAGCAGCAGGGTGTTGTAGAAGCCGGCGGCCTGCGTCATGTTGCGCGGGACGAGCACGTAGATTCCGCGCAGCAGGCTGAGCACGGCAGACATCTGCGAGCCGGAGTGCCACACACCCTCCAGCCGATGGCCGCGCGTGCGGATGATGACGGGTGCTTTCTGCCCGCCGGCGGTGCGCCAGTGCAGGCAGGCCAGGTCGTCCGAGAGGATTTGCAGCGCGTAGAGCAGGTAGTCGAGGTATTGAATCTCGGCGATGGGGCGCAGGCCGCGCAGCGCCAGCCCGATAGCCTGCCCGATGATGGTGGCCTCGCGGATGCCTGTATCGGAGACGCGCAGCTCACCGTATTTGGCCTGTAGGCCGGCGAAGCCCTGGTTCACGTCGCCTAAGCGGCCCACGTCCTCGCCGAAGGCCAGCACGCGCGGGTCGCGGGCCAGCATCGCATCGAAGCAGGCGTTGAGCACCTCGAAGCCGTGTACTTCAGGCGAGCGCTCGGAGTAGCGCGCGCGCACTTCGGGCACGTTCAGCGCCGATTCGGGCGACTGGCTATAGAGGTGTGAGCCGTAGCGCTCGCGCGCGCGCCGGTTGTGCTCGTTGCGCCAGCGGATGAGCGGCTCGCGCGCCGGTCGCGGCGCATCCTTCAGCACCAGCAGCGCGTCGCGGATGGCCGTCTGTGCGTCGCGGCGCAGCGGCGTGGGCGTGCTGAGCAGGCGCTGCTTGATCTGCTGCAGCTCGGCGGCGTGTTTGGTCAGCGGCGCAATCTCGTCGAGCAGGCCGGCCAACTCGCGGTGCTCGGCGCGGATGGGGTCGTTGAAGGCTTGCCAGGCGCGCTGGCGGGCGGCTTCGGCGGTTTGTCGCGCCGCCTTGTCGAGGTTATCCAGCTCCTCGACGGTCGCCATGCCCTGCTCGATCAGCCAGTGGCGGAACTGGCGCAGGCAGTCGTACTCGCGCTCCCACTCCAGGCGCTCAGCAGGTTTGTAGCGCTCATGGCTGCCGGAGGTGGAGTGGCCCTGCGGCTGCGTTAGCTCGGTGACGTGGACGACGGCAGGGACGCGCTCGCCGCGCACGCTCCGCTCCGCCGCCGCGAACGTCTCCAGCAGTGCCGGGTAATCCCAGCCTCTCACGCTGAATAGGTCGAAGCCATGCTTGCTGCCAGGCGCGCGCCGAAAGCCCTCCAGCAGCTCGCCGAGGTTGTGTTTGGTGAACTGGTACTCGTTGGGGACGGAGATGCCATAGCCGTCGTCCCAGATGACGATGAGGGCGGGCGCGCGCAGCACACCGATGGCGTTGAGCGATTCCCAGAACAGGCCCTCGGCGCAGCTGGCGTTGCCGATGGTGCCGATGGCGATCTCTTCGCCCCGGCTGGAGAACTGTGTCAGCGCCTGCAGCTCCGGCAGTTCGGCGTAAAGGCGCGAGGCGTATGCCAGCCCGACCAGGCGCGGCATCTGCGAGGCGGTGGGCGAAACGTCGGGCGCGAAGTTCACCTGCGCGGTCAGGTTGCGCCAGGCGCCGTTGGGCGTCAGGCTGCGCGTGCTGTAGTGGCCGTTCATGACGCGGCCGCCCATCATCGGCTCAGCGGCCACGTCGGCGTGGGCGTAGAGTTGCGCGAACCACTGCTCATAGGTCAGTACCCCCAGCGCGAAGGCCAGCGTCTGGTCGCGATAGTAGCCAGAGCGAAAATCGCCCGGACGAATGATCTTCGCCAGGGCGATTTGTGCTAGTTCCTTGCCGTCCCCGAAGATGCCGAACTTGGCCTTGCCGCTCATCACCTCCCGCCGCCCGATCAGGCTGATGTGTCGGCTTTCAGAGGCGAGCACGTAATCGCGGAGTGCGGTTTCGGTGTGGACGCGAAGATGAGGCTCGGTTGCAATCACAGGTTTCTACCTCGTCTGGAACGCTTCGGTTTGTGCAGGCTGAACAATTCATATTGTGACCAATCGTAGAACATGACCAAAACGGAGTCAAGATATGCGGGATGGGAAAATGGGCGGGGGAGGAGGGAGGGGGTTGAAGACTGAAGACTAAAGGGCTTTTGACGAACTCGTAGTTCAGGCTTTGTGGCAGGGGCTGTGGGTGTTGCCAGTGTAGGTTGTAAGAGCGCATGGCACAGGCGTTGAAGACGGCGGCGTGGACGAGGTCGAGCCGTTGAAGGCCGAGGAAGACGCTCGCCGCCAGCAACGCAACGGCCAGCGTCAGGCCCAGCAGCGCCAGGCTGAGGAAGGCCAGCGGGGAGAGGCGAGGGGGCATCTACAGTTTGGCGGGGCGGCGGTTGAGGATGTTCAACTGCAATTGCGGTCCGTCCAATAACAGAATAAGCCGATTGACAACATCGCGGCCCAGAATGATCTCCGGTTCGTCTGTGTCTAAGCCGATCACCTCGACGCCCACCAGTTTGTGATCTGCAATGTGCAAGTCCACCTGATAAAGCGTCACAGGTCGTGGTTCATCCCACACACCTCGTGCCAGCGCCTGACGCATTTCGGGCGCGCCGACCTTCAGCAACATGTCTAACGGGATCAAGGTGAGGTCTGCGCCGGTGTCAATCAGGGCGACG
This sequence comes from Anaerolineales bacterium, assembly GCA_025057205.1. Classification (GTDB taxonomy): domain Bacteria; phylum Chloroflexota; class Anaerolineae; order Anaerolineales; family UBA6663; genus JANWXR01. Next base: position 4,480 of record JANWXR010000129.1, read on the forward strand.
GTGACCGGTTCTGACGCGGCCTCGAAGGGTGCGCTGACTCGCAACTGGATGATCGGCGCGGGAGGCCGGTAGGCTGTGGAGTAAGCAATGGAGTCCATCAATCAGACCCGCCGCGGCGAACGGAAGCGGTAGACGGGCATGGGATGGTCGCCGCCCTCGAGAATGGCCACCGGCTTGCGTGGGTAGGCTCCACGAATTCGCGCATAGAGCGCGAGCCGATCGGAGTCATGGTCAATCACCCGCCCGTTCAAAACGGCGACGTACCGCCCCGCATAGCGGCGGCGTTCTTCAGCCGGCAGGCCGTACCATGCCGCCGACTCTGCGGCAATGCGCTTCTGTCGGTAAAGCGCAACGTGGCGGCGGACGGCTTCGGTGATGAGGTCATTCGCCGCCACGCCCTCTTCGTCGGCGATCGCTTTGATTTCGTCGAGCAGTGACGCTTGAAGTGGGATGTCGGCCATGAGCAGACTATATCGCATCCCTGCCGGAGTCGCCAGCTGCTGCGGAGCAGTTACTTCACTGGACTTTGGCAAATGGAACTTTTGGTGCCAGATGTGGCGGCTTACTGCTTTGCCCGACCGCCATATCTTGTGTCCGAGCCGGGATTTGCCAGACTCCAGTTACTTCACCAACCTCTCCGCCACGATCTCGGCCACGTCTTTGAGCTGAAGGTCGGTCTTCACCTGCGTCTTGGCGTCGGTGAGCATGATCA
>JANWXR010000012.1 GCA_025057205.1 Anaerolineales bacterium
GTGCGCCCCGGCCAGAGAGGATGAAAGTCCGGAAAATGAACGCAGGGATTATATACCGCGCTTGGGTACGATGTGAGACTTTTTTGGAGTCCACGAAGGCGCATGAATAAGCACGGAGCCTTCGTGAAGATTCGTGTCCATTCGTGGCTGAAAAATGCAATCGGTGACCAGCGACAGTATAACACCCGAACCCGGACAGAGTCTCGCAGCACAGCTCAAGTTTTTTTGAAATGAGGTGGGGGTTGGCCTATCGGTCCGTGTTGGGCAGCCTTGTGTGCTCATTCATTGTCGCCGGCGGCGCTGTGCCGATTTCTTCTATCTCTCGAAGCAATGCAGGGAGATTGGGTCGCTCGAAACTCATATGGGGCGCCGGTATGCGATGGCGCTTGTTGTCCGGCTTGCTGAGCGCTTCTGCTACGAATTGACTATAGGCGCTTAGTGACCTTAGGGGATTGGGCATGCTTCAGTAAGCGGGCTGGAAGCGAAGAACTTTAGCTATCTCGCGCTCACCCAGTTGTTTCTGATAGGCCTCTTTACGTCGCCGCCAGGTCTCATAAATACCTTTCCAGCGGCTGAAGTCGGCACGGGTTTCATCGTAAGCGTCATACTCGGCCAGTTGCCCGGACATCAACGCAGCATAGAAGTCCTCGCTGAGAATCCCGTATTTCTCCTCGTACAAGGTGAGGCGCCGCTCGAGCAGCTTCATTTCGATGACAATTTCGTGAATTTCCATGGTCGGTCTCCTAATGAGCCTGATTCTACTATCAAGTTGCGCTGGAGGACTCACTCCTCGCCGATTGTCCGGGGCGGTGTGGAAGCCTCGCACTTTGCGGCTTGCCGCGCACGCGGCAGTTGGGGGCGTACGGCCTCGAACCACGTCGTGAAGAGCAGCAGCCAGGGCTTGGGCCGAGGGGAATCGCCCAGCGCCTGCTCGCGCGTCACCAGCAGCAGCGAGACGGCCAGCAGCCCTGCCCCCAGCCACTGCAACGGCGTGAGTGCTTCGCGTAACAACATATTGGCGGCCACGATGGTCACAAGGGCCTCGCTCAGGTTGAGCAGGATCGTTTGCATGCCCCCCAAGTGTTTGACGCCGATGAATAACGTCAGTCGCCCAGCGACTGTGACCAGCGTGAGCAGCAGCACTGGCTGCCACGTCGCTGCGTTTGCCGGCAGGACGGGCAGCCCGCCAAGGAGATAGGCAATGAACACGGTGCTTGCCATGCCGCTGAGCGTGTACAGCGTCACCGTCGGCGAGGGCACGTCGTAGAGCGTGTGCTGATTGAGGGCAATGTGAAGGGCGTACAGCGCGCCGGAGCCGATCATCAGCAGCGCCGCGCCCCAGTTCGCGCCGGATGGGTCCGACCACTTAAGCAGGAAAATGGCCAGCAGGGCCAGCGCGAGCCGAAGCAGCGTCAGGCGGGAGAGGCGATAGCCGTCCAGCCACGAGAAGAGCGTGAGGAAGATGGGATAGAGCGTGAAGAGCAGCTGGCTGAGCGAGGCGTTCAGGTCCTTCAGGCTGGTGTAGAACATCAGCGAGCCGAGGCCGTTGACCACACCGGCGATGATGCAGGCCCATAAGGCGAATGGGTAGATGAAGAGGCTGTGGCGGGCGAAGACCAGATAGAAGCCCCAGAGCAGCGCCGCTGCGCCCACCGTCCGCAACATTACCACAGTGAACGGCTCCAGGCCGGCCTCGTACGCCAGCTTGCCGAAGATAGGCACGAAGCCCGACGCCAGCGCCGAGAGCAGTGCTGCCGCCACGCCGGTGATCTGCGTTGAATTCCAACGGGAAGGGCCAGGCTCGCTCATGATCACCCGCACGGTGTAGCAGGGGACGCGTTACCCATGACGGCGCCTCACGTGACGCATGACCCTTGACCCTCATTCCGGCAGCGCTTTGCGAACATCGTCTAGTAGCTCGTCATCTGTGAACTCGCCCTTTTGCAGCAACGAGCTGGTCTGGCCATCCAGCCGGGCGCGTTCCTCGGGCGTCAGGGCTTTGGCAGTGACGACGATAACGGGGATGTCGCGCGTGGCCTCGTCGGCGCGCAGGGCATCCAGCACGGCAAAGCCGTCTACCTCCGGCATCATCAAGTCCAGGATAACGAGGTCGGGCCGGCGCTCGCGGATCAGGGCTAAGCCGGCGCGCCCGTCCTCAGCCTCGTGAATGTCATAGTTGCCGCGCGCCTGGAGGATGCGGCGCAGCAGCCGCACTGTGTCGGGCGTGTCGTCAATGATGGCGATGGAGCGCACGCGGGCATCCAGCCGTTGCAAAGCGGCCAACACCCCTTCCGGTTCCGGTTGGGCCAATTGCGCCTCGCCCAACTCTTGTGCCCAGCCGTCGCCCAGCACTTCGCTCTCTACCGGGAAGGTGTGGCCGGTGCAGTTGATCACGACCGTTTCATCCGGGTGGATGAGGCCATGCCGCACCAGCTTGAACAGGCCGGCGAAGGCCGCGGCTGCGCCCGGTTCCATGCTCAGGCCCTCGATCTTGGCCATGACGTGCATGGCGCGAAAGGTCTCCTCATCACTAACGGACTCCATCGTTCCACCGTGCTGTTGCAGATAGTTGCGCAGGATGCGGTAAGCGCGGCCCGGGTTGCCGGTCGCCAGCGTGCCGATGTGCGTGCGCGGCGAGACGACCACGTCCGGCGTCTCACTGTCGCGCCGGTAGGCGGTCACCATCGGCGCGCAGCCCTCCACCTGGATGCAGGCCAGGCGCGGCAGCCGGTCAATCAGGCCCATCGTCTGCAACTCGCGGAAGCCTTTCATCGCGCCGACCGGTCCCAGCCCGCCGCTGATGGACTGGACGTACCAGTCGGGTGCGCGCCAGGATGCTGAACCGTCCGGATTCAGCCGCGCCAGCTGCTCAGCTATCTCGTAGGCCAACGTCTTCATGCTCTCGACGGAGGCGATGCTGCGCAGGCCTCGGTCGTAGTACATGCCGCGCTGGCGGGCAAAGGCCTGCGCCAGCTCCTTCGACCGGTCGTAGGTGGTGGTGACTTTGATGACCTGCGCTCCATACAGGGCACACTCGCGCATCTTCTCCGGCGGCACGAGCGAGGTGAGGAAGGCGTACACCTTGATGCCTGCGCGCGCGCCGTAGGCGGCATAGGAGATGGCGACATTGCCGGTGGAGGCCACCACCGCCTCGCGGATGTCGGCCTCCTTCATGACTGAAACGGCCAGCGCTGCCTGTCGATCTTTGAACGAGCCGCTTGGGTTCTGACGTTCGTCCTTGACGAAGAGGTTGGCGCAGCCGAGCATCAGCCCCAGATTGGGGAGGGGGATGAGGGGCGTATTGCCTTCGCCCAGCGTGACGGCATGCGCCAAGTCGCGGAGCGGCAACAATTCGTGGTAGCGCCAGAGGCCGGGGTTGCGGCGCAGGTGCGCGCCCGAGTCCGGGGCGGCGAAGCGGGTGACAACGGCGGCGTAATCGTAGCGGGCCTCCAACCACTCACTGCCGCAATGCGCACACGCCAGCTGCATTGGGGCGAACGGGGCACGCTCGCCACAGTCTAGGCAGGTCATCTCGACGGTTTTTGGCATGGCGGTGAAGGTGGCGCGGTAGGGGCGCTCAGCTGTAGCCGGAGCCGCCGTTGCTCCGAGCCGGTTGGGAAACTTTGTCTGCGTTGTTGAGGCGCAGGCGGCTGAGCGCCCGGATCAAGTCGCTTTCGATGATGGGTTTAAGCAGGGACTCGGCGGCGCCCAATTGCAGGGCGCGCTCGCGCTCGTCGGTCAGGGTGCAGACGATGACGGGAATGGCGCGGGTGGCGGGATTGTGTTTTAGCTCGGCCAGCACCGGCCAACCGTCTTTGTCGGGGGTGAAGACGTCGAGCAGGATGGCCGCTGGCTGCATCGCTGCAGCACGCGTCACGGCTTGCTCACCGGCGGAGACGCTGAGCAGACGGTAGCCGTTGGGCTCGAGGTAACGGCGGTAGAGCGTGGAGATGCCGCGCTCGTCCTCAATGACGAGGATGAGCGGCGGGCCGGCCGGCTCCGGCTCGGAGGGCCAGATCGGGATGGTGAAGCTGAAGGTGGAGCCTTGGCCCGGCCCAGCGCTCTCCGCCCAGATGCGCCCACCGTGGAGTTCGACCAGATGGCGGCTGATATTCAAGCCCAGGCCGGTGCCACCGGCGCGCCGCGTCGGCGACTCGTCCAACTGAGAGAAGCGCTCGAACAGCTTATCCATATCGCGCGCCGCGATGCCCTGCCCGGTATCGGTCACGCTGATCTGCACCGCAGATTCTGCCGGCAGGACGGTGGCGCTGAGGGTGATGGAGCCGCTCTCGGTAAACTTGGCGGCGTTAGAGCACAGGTTGAGCAGAACCTGGCGCACGCGCGTGGCGTCGGCGCGTACCGGCGGCAAATCTGCCGGCACGTGTTTGTGCAGCTCGATGGGCTTATCGCGCACCAGGCCGCGCGTAGTGGCGAGTACGCCGTCAAAGATGTCCCCCAGATAAACCTTCTCAAACGAAAGCTCCATTTTGCCCGCCTCGATGCGCGACAGGTCGAGGATGTCATTGATCAGCCCAAGCAGGTGTTGGCCGGAGTTGTAGATCGAAGTCAGATCCTGTCGTTGTGTCTCGGTGATGGGGCCGTCTATGCCTTTGAGGATGACGCGCGAGAAGCCGATGATGGAATTGAGCGGGGTGCGCAGCTCGTGGCTCATGTTGGCGAGGAATTGCGTCTTGAGCCGGTCCACCTCCTGCAAACGCTCAGCGGTCTCGCGCTGCAGCGCGTAGAGGCGCGCAATCTGCACGGCGGATTCGGCGCTGCGTGTGGCCGCCTCCAGCAGGTTGAAATCATCTGGCGTCAGAGGGGTCGAGCTGGAGGCGTGTACCAGCTCGATTAGGCTGTCAAGCCGGCCCTCCACCGAGAAGGGGACGATGACGCTCTCGTGCAGCTCGTCGAACGGGCTTGGGGTGAGGCGCTGCACTTGCCGGGTCGGTGCCTCAATAACCTGCGCCAACTTCGGGTGCGCGCTTAGCGGCATGGGCTCGCCCGGCGTCGGCCAGCGCAGCACGTCGGCTGCTTTCGGTTCATACAGCACCACACGCGGCAGCACCGTCTTGTCCGCTGGGTTCCAGCCATAAATGACGACGCCCTGTGCCTGGAAGACCTCAAGCAGTTCGGCAGCTAGTGTGCTCCAGACCTCCTGCTCATTCAATTTGCCGGAGACGGCTTGCGCGATGCGGGCTAGCGCGCTGGCCGACCATTCCTGCCTCCTGACGCGACGGAACAGGCGCGCGTTCTGCAAGGCCGCAGCGATCTGATCAGCCATGGTTTGCAGCACGGCGATATCGGCTTCGCTGAAGGCATGGCGCTGGGTGGATTGTACGCTGATGGCGCCCAGCACATTTGGCCCGACAGCCAGCGGCAATGCCATCTCCGAGCGCGTCTCCGGCGTCAGCGGGTTGGCAAAGCGCACCGTCTCCTCAGCTACATCGGAGGAGATGCGCGCCGTGCGGTGAGCGATGGCCCAGCCCACCATGGACTTTCCGCCGACTTCGAGGCGGTGGCCCTGACGCAGCAGGAATGTTGCCGCCTCGGGCGCGCCGCCGACGGCGTGGCGCAGTACAGCCCAGCGTCCGCTTTCGTCCACCAAGAACAAGCCGACGTAATAGAGCTGGAAGCGCTCGTGGATCAGCTCGACCGTGCGTTGCAGAAGCTCATGCTCGTCGAGCAGCGTAGTCGCAGCGCGGCTGACTTCGGCGGCAGTGATGAGCTGCTGCGCGCGCCGCTGCGCCTGTTGATAGAGACGGCTGTTCTCGATGGCGTTGGCGACCTGGCCAGCCATGGTCTCGGCCAGCGAAACTTCGGCCTCGGTGAAGACGCGCCGTGGCGGACCGCTGTCAATCCCGATGGCGCCGATGACCTCGCCGCGCGCCACCAGCGGCACCAGCAACAGGTTCTCGACCTGTCGCTCGCGCAGCAGCTGCTGCAATGACTCCGTCAGCGGGTCGCTCTGTGTGTCTGTGATGATGAGCGGGCGGCGTGATTCGACGACGCGGTGGAGCGACGGACTGCCCACGAGCGGGATGACGGCGCCGACGGCGCTGTTCTCTTGCCGGCTGTCCGGTTGCCCGGTGGCGGCTAGGCTGTAATCCGCAGCCACCACCAGCGCATCGCGCTCCGCATTAAGCAGCGCGATGTTGACGCTGCGCGCTTGGAAGGCTTGGCTGATCTCGTGGCAGACGGCGGACAGTAGCGCATCCAGTTCGAGGTTGGAGGCGGCGGCCTCGGCCAGGCGGTTGAGTGCGCTCAGCTGCTCGGCGCGCCGCTCGATGACGGCGATGCTGCGCAGGTTCTCGATAAGCGCCGTCGCCTGCTGGCTCAAGCTGATCAGCCGCAACCGTTCATTCTCGGTGAGCGTAGTCGGCTCGCCGATGAAGGCTACCAGGTAGCCCACCCACTCGCCGCTGACGACCAGCGGTGCGAAGACGACCGCCTGTGCGCTGTAGCGGATCCGGTAGGTGTTGCGGCTGATCTCGTCTAAGCGCGAGTCTTGCTGTAGGTTCTCAATGAGCAGCGCTTCGTCGGGCCGCAGATGGTGCGCCATCCACGCCGCGACGGGGAAGAAGGAATCGAACGCTTCCGGCTGGACGATGCTCCAATGAGCGATGATCTCGCTGCGGCCCGGCACATTGCGCGACGTCCAGGGATGTTCGAAATAGTGAAGCTGCAACGTGTGGGCGCGGCGCAGCGCGGTCTGGCGGCGCAGCACGGCCAGCACCTCATTGAAGCTCTGCGTCGTGTTCAACTCAACGCTAGCGCGGTAAAGCGCCTCGGTCTCGGCCAGCGCTCTCTGCGTTTGCTTGAACAGGCGCACGTTTTCGATGGCGACGCCGATGTTGGCAGCGATGGTGCTGAGCAGCTGGAGGTCGTTCTCCGAGAACAGGCCGGCCTGTGTCGTGCTCTGCACATTCAGGATGCCGATGGCTTCCTCGCCGACCAGGATGGGAACGCTCAAGTAGGAGAGCGCCGGTTCGCCTTGGATGTAGGCGCCCAATTCCTGTAAGCGCTGCGGTGCGTTCTGGTTGATGAGCAGCGGCTGGCGCGTCTGGAAGACGTGAGAAGTCGGCCCGCGCCCGAGCGGGATGGGCGGCGTGGACACGAGCTGACCGTTCTCTAACAAATAGGGAAACTCCAAGAGTTGGCGGTTCGGGTCGTACAGGGCGATGTAGCCGGTCTGAACGCCGAAGACCTCCATCACCTTGTCGCCTACTTGGCGCAGTATCACGTCCAGGTCGGCCTGCGAGCTGAGGGCGACGCTGATAGCGTTGATGGTTTGCAGCTCTTCCAGGCGCCGCTGTGTCTCCTCCAGCAGACGGGCATTGGAGAGGGCCGAGGCAGCGGCAGCAGCGAACAGCCGTGCCACGGTCTCGTCTTCGACGGAGTAGCGCCAGTCCGGCTGTAAGCGGTTGACGGCCAGCACACCCAGCGTCTCCGTTTGCCAGATCATCGGCACGGCCAGCGCGCTCAGCTGGCCCGGCTGCGTGTGATAATCGTCTATTGTCACCGGCTTGCCGATTGCCAGCGCCCGGCCTGCCAACCCCTCCCCGAGCTTCAGCCGGCGACCCAGCAGTGAATGCGAGGCAGCGGGGTCCGTCACAGCCAGCTCGATCTCGTCTGTGTTTGGCACGGGCAGCCACAAATCGGCGCTGTCGGCGCGCAGCAGGGTGCGAGCGCGGCGGGCAATAAGCTGCAGCAGTTCGGCGCGGCTGAATTGCGGGCCGGTCAGCTCCAGCGCCGCCTCCGAGAGCGCCGCCATGCGTTGCGCGTTGGTGCGTGCATCGAAGTACAGGCGCGCGTTTTCCAGCGCCAGCCCCATGCGCTCGGCAATGGCTTCGGCCAACTGCCGTTCATTATCCGACCAGATGGCCTGCTCGCGCTTGATGGCGATGGTGCCCAACATCAGGTTGCCGGCCCGGATGGGGATCTCGACCGCGCCTGGCTCGGGAGTTGCATCCTCGATGGGCAGCGGCGCGGTGTCTACACCGTCGTAGCGGTAGGCCTGCGGCAGCGCCGCGACCGGTACGCCGCCGCTTTGTTCGTGTTCCTGCAGCTGCAACATCCGCAGCGCTTCCAGGTTGCGTTCTTTCTCAACAATCAACCGCGCGTTCTCGATGGCGACCGCCAGCTGGTCGGCCAGCGATTGCAGCGCGACGATGTCATCGTCGGTGAAGGCGTTAAGCTGTGTAGACTGCACGTCGAGCGCGCCGATCACACCCTGGCTACCGCGCAGAGGCACGGCCATCTCGGACTGCGTCTCCGGCAGGTCGGGGTTACGGAAGTGAACGGCGTCCTCGCCGACGTTCAGGGCGATGCGCGGTTGGCCGAAGGCGATGACGAAGCCGACGATGCCCTGCTGTCCGCCCGGCGTCTTGGCAGCGCGCAGACGATGGTGGCGGGCGAGCATCCGCTGACCACCGGGGCTGCTGGCAGCACGCAGCACCGCCCACTCGCCGTCCTCGTCGAGCAAGAAAATGCCGGCATGATAGAAGCCGAACTTTTCGCTGATGAGCCGGACGGCGCTATCAAGCAGGGTGGGTACGTCGTGCAGGGTGGCGGCGGCACGTGCCACTTCGGCGCTGACGACCAGCTGTGCGGCGCGGCGTTGCGCCGCCCGCGTCTGCGCTTGTAGTTCTTCATTGGCCCGGCTGAGTGCCTGGGTGGCAGCTTCCAATTCGGCCTTTTGTTGTAGGAGGGCCTCGCGCGTTTTTTCCAGCTCGCGCTTTTGCTCGGAGGTAGCCAGCGCATAAACCTGTGTCTCCAAGAACTGGCGCTGGGGGATGATGAGAGTAATAATGAAGAGCACGAGGACGGCGCCGCCTACCAGCCAATCTTGCCAGATGAAAGAATTGGTCAAGTCAGGAGGCTGCCATCGGCCGGAGAGGAAGAGGGTTGCCAACAGGCCCCAGGTGAGCGTCACGGCCACCAGAGCATACAGGCCGGCCCGTGTGCCGAAGAAAATGGTCGTTAGGACGGCAAAGCCCAGCAGGATGACACGGCCTGAGCCTTCCAACCCGGAGCTGAGCAAACTGGCGACTCCCAGCACATAGACCAACCCGATGAACAGGCCGCCGCGCCTTGTCAGCGGCCAGTTGCGCGCCAGCGACAGTCCCAGCACGCACCCAAAGATGACGGCATAGACAAAGGTCGGCGCCCAGATTCCGCTAAGGAAAGCGTTTATTGCTGAGGTGGTCAGCGCCAAAAACCCCAGCCAGCGGATGCCGCGCAGCAGCTGGTCAAGCACCTCGGCGCGGGCGCTGCGCAGGGCGGCCTGCAGTTCGGGCGTCAGGTGCTTGCGTGGGAAGATGCCGCTGTCACGTTCCTGCGCGTTCATGGTACAGGGTCGGGCGAATCTTTCGTGGCGGGATGTGGGTGCAGGCGGATGGTGACTTCGGTTGCGCCGAGGGCACGGCCCAATTGCCGGATGCCGCTTTGCACAATGAAGGCCGGGTTGAGCGTCGAGCGCATCTCGTCGCTGATGGCGGTGATGAGCTGGTCGCGCCGGCTGCGGGCCTGGCTCTCCTGGAGGAGCGCAGCGTTCTCCAGCGCCGAGGCGATCTGCGCTGCGATGGTCTCGAGCATGGCTTGTTCCTGAGCGCTGAGCGGTTGCTCTTCCGGTCGGCCGTGCAGTTCGATTACGCCGATGAGTTGGTCACGCAGTCGCAACGGCACCAGGATGGGATTGTCGCTCTCGGCGCCGCCCGGCTCCAGGTCGTAAATCAGCGTCCGGCGGAGCAGATTTTGCTCAATCATCGTATTGCGCCAGCTCGTGTTGAGGGTGCGTTGATAGAGCGCTTGGACCTCGGCCAGCGTGGCCTGTGTGCGCTCGAAGAGTTTGGCATTTTCGATGGCAATGCTTAACTGGTCAGCCAATACCTGGAGTGCCTTCAGGTCGTTTTCATTAAAGTCATCCGGCTCGCGGCTCTGCACGTCGAGTGCGCCTAATAGTCGGTCGCCCACTAACAGTGGCAGGCAGCACTCGGAGCGTGTCTCGGGCAGTAGAGGGTTCTTGTAGTGGAACGGGTCGTCGGTCACATCGCGGGCGACGCGCAGCCGCCGGTTCTGCGTGACCCAGCCCACCAGCGAGCGTGAGCCGACTGCCAGCCGGTGTCCCCGCGCTTTGAGTTGCGCGCCCACCTCGCCTGTGGACTCGCGTAGCACAGCATATTCGCCGGCCTCATCTAGCAGGAAGATCGAAGCGTGATAGAACCCGAACCGGCCTTGGATCATCTCGACAGCCAAGCTGAGCAGCTCGTCAAGGTCGCGGATACCGGCAGTGGCCCGGCTGATATCGGCGGTGGCCTGAAGCTGCGCCGTGCGTTCTGCCACCAGCCGTTCCGCTTCCTCTAATGCAACTTGTAGCTGGCCCGTCATGGCGTTGAATGTCTTGGCAAGTTCGGTGATTTCGTCCTCGCCGTAGGGCGTTGCCCGGGCAGAGAGGTCGCCGTTACGTACCTGCTCGGCCGCCTGTGTCAGCGCTGCAATGGGCTGTGTGAGGTTGCGCGCCGCAATCACCGAGAGGCTGGCTACGGCCAGGGCGGTGACCATGGCCAGCAGGATGTTCGAGCGTGTCTGAGCGCGCACCGGGGCCAGAGCCACCGGCTCCGGCTGCGACGCCAGAACGACCCACGGCGCGCTGCGCAGCGGCAGCAGGACGGCGAGGTGTCGCGGTTCGGGTTCAGCGGGGTCATCGGTGTAGTGAATGACGCCTTCAAAGAACGTCGGCTGATTAGCCCGGCGGGCCTCGGCCAGCCGCGCTGCCAGCTCTGGCAACCCTGCATCCAATTCCGCTGGGGAGCGCGCTGGCGCGCGCCCGAGCATGATCAGGTTGTTCAGGTACGGCGTGGCCGGCAGGGCAGCGAATCGTAGCGTGTTGCTGCCGGCGGCAGCGCTGTCGGCCAGCCGCAGGCCGTCTTCGTCGAACAGTGCAGCGACCGAAGCACTGCCTGGCCCGAGCGGTTCATGGTTGAGCTGGATGAGGCGCCGCAGCCAGGCTGCATTAACCTGTGCTACCAGCACACCGATGGGCGCTTGTCCCGGTTCAGAGACCGGAGCGAAAAAGTAGATCGCACCGGCTGAGCCGCGATAGTAAATAGGTGAAAGGTAGGCTTGTCCGGTCGTCAGCGGCGTTCGCGAGATGACCTCGATCAGGTTTGGCGCCAGCCTTTCACCGGGGCTTGTGCTCATCACCAGTTCGCCGCTGATGTCCAGTAAGAAGAAGGCCGAGGTATTCCGCGTCTCTGCCGTGACCAGCGCACCTTGGCCGGGCGCAGTCAGCAATGAGAGGAGCAGATTGCGCACCTCCCGCGTTTGCGGACTGGCAGCGCGCTCGGCGGCAGGCAGGCGCAGATAGGCGCTAAGCAACGGCAGGCGCGCCTGCCCGGAAATGGCGAGACGGTTGGCCGTGATGAAGCCGTCAATATCGGCAGCGATTTGGGACGCTGCCGCTGCCAATGACTGGTTGACAGACCGAGACAGGCTGGCGCGCAAATCCTGGTCGGTGCGCCAGCTTCCCAGAATCAATGGGGTCAATGATGCAAGGACGAAACCCAGAATCAGTTTGCTGCTCAGGCGATAGCGCGGAAACTGGCGCCAGAGGAGAACGCCGAACAGGCCGGCAACGGCGGCGAGGAAGATGGGCAGGGCGCCGTTCCGAAACCACGTCGGCAGGCTCAGGCGCGGCCAGAGCGTGCTCGACTCGAAGAGCAGATCCAGGCTGATGATAAGGACGCCGGCAACCACCCCCACCAGGATCATGGCCCGCACTTCAGTGCCGGCCAGCGTCAATGTAGCAATCGCGCTGACGGTGAGCAAGAGCAGGATACCGGTCGGCACGCCAATTTCGGCGAACAGGGCAATGACAGCCGATGCGGCCAGTATCACGAAGCCGGCCAGTAGCCACGCAGCAGGACGGCTATACCCGGCGGCGTTGAGCCAGAGACTGACCGATGCAATGAAGAGGGCGACGCCGGCGGCGATCAGCACAGGGAGCGCTGAGGAAAGGCCCTCGTTTGCGTACAAGACAACGGCCGCGGCCGCAATCAGTCCCGTCATTATCAACAGCAGACGCCCCATCCAGCGCACATTGCGCTGGGCGTGTGGTTGTGTCGTAGAAGATGGCGAAGTCATTCCCAACGCCCCTCCAGCGCTTTGCCGTTTTCGGGGCCGCTGCTGTGCAGGCGTACGACGGCCCGGCGCGCGCCTAGGGCGCGGCCTAATTCCACGGCGGTGCTTTCGAGGATGTCTTCGGCCCTCAATGAACGGTGCGCTTTGGTCAAGAGCGAGAGCACCAGTTCTTCTAGGCGCAGCAGGCTCTGCTGTCGTTCAAAGAGTTGACAGCTCTCGATGGCCACAGCGACCTGGTCGGCCAGCGTTTGTAAAATGTCGAAGTCGGCACCCGAGAAGGCGTTGGCTTTATGGCTTAGGCAGACCAGCGCGCCAAGAAGACGGTCACCGACGGCCAGAGGGAGGACGACCTCGGACTGGAACTCGGCCAGGCGAACGTCCAGGCGGTGCAGAGCCGGCGCCTCGGCCTGGGTTTCGGTGTATGCTCGCCGATTGCGCGCCGCGAAACCGAGCAACGAGTTCGACTCCAGTTCAACGATAAGGGGATGTGATTTTAATTTCTCCAGCGGGCCGCCGCTGACTTCGTGCAAGCGCAACTGGCCAGACTCGTTGGCGAGGAAAGCGAGCACGCAATCATAGCCGAAGCGACGCCGAATGAGATCCGTCACTTCCGGCAGCAGTTGTGCCAGGTTTCGATAGGTGGCAGCCACGCGGCTTATCTCTGTAGTGATGGCCAGCTGTCGGGCGCGCGACTCGGCTGTGGCCTGAAGCGTCTGGTACGAGATGCGCAGGTCTTCGCTCATGCGGTTGAAGGTTTGCGCCAGCACGCCCAGTTCATCGTTGCGCTGGATATCTACCTGTGCCGCTAGGTCGCCGGCGGCAATGCGCGTGGCAATTTCGGTCAGGACGCGAATGGGCCGGGTTAGACGGAGAGTGAAGAAGATGCTCGCCATGGAGACGAGTACGACACACCCAAGCGTTACGCTTGCTATCAACCCCAAGGTGTTTTCAAGTGGCGCGGCTGCTTCAGCCCATTCCTGCTCGACGAAGAGCGCCAGTTGGTAATCGTTGATCCAGACATATCGTCCGATGACGGTCACCCCATCTGCGTTGGCGTAAAGACCACTGCCGCTGGCGGCCTGGTCAAGCACACGGCGAATGGTCTCGCTGCGCGGCTGGGCGCGCGGCGACCCCCGCTGAACGCCGAGGCGATAACCATCGGCGCTGACGAGGTAAGCTTGGCCGGTGGATCCCAGGCCGGGCACGGGTGCGACGATTTGGAGCAATGGCTCCTGACGCAGTATGCCGACCAGCACTGCTATTGCACCCTGGTCGCCGGATGCGATCGGCGCGGTGACGATCAGGCTTACGGTCTCGGCGTCCAGTTCTGGCCACAGACGCGGCGGGATGAATCGCGGTTCGTACTTCGCCCACTGGAGGGAGCTTTCCGAAAAGGTCGGTGCCCTAGCGGGATCAACGCCAAGGTCGAGCCAAACGGCGAAATCGGCTGCGTTGACGAGGAGGACGCGTTGGAAGGCCGAGTGGGTGGTGAGGAAGGCCTCTAGTTGTGGGCGCAGCTCGCTGGCCCTGTCCGCCGTGAGCGCGTCCGGGGTGATGTCCTGCGCCAGCGTCTCGAGCGCCATAACCTGCTGGTTTGCCCACTGGCGAATCTGGATTAGCTTAGCGTTGACCAGCGTGTCGAGTTGGATGTTAAGGTGGCGAGTCAGTTCAGCTTCTGACTGTCGGTAGAAGCTGAAGGCGGTGACTAGCAAGGGCGTCAGGGTGAGCGGTAGCATCATCCAGAGCAGACTGCGCATCAGCCCACCGCTGGCCGGCGGTTGCAGAGACAGGGGTAGCCGGCGGGTCATACACACCTCGATCTGGCGTCACTGTTCCCAGACTGGCTCGCCCCTCAGTAAGCGCCGAATCTGATCGGGAAAGCGGTCGGGGTCGAGCGGCTTACTCAGGAAACCGTCGAAGCCGGCAGCGCGCGCCCGGTTCAACTGCTCAAGGCTGGCTTCGGCGGTCACGGCCACTACAATCGTATCTTTGAGCTTGGGAGTGGCGCGGAGTTTGGACAGCGCGGTATAGCCGTCCTCGTAGGGCAGACGCAGGTCCATGAGAATCAAGTCAATTCGCGGCAGCGTGTCGGCAAACTCGACGACTTGCCAGCCGGAGGTCTTCCACTCGCAACGCGGCACGCCCATGTAGGCCAACATGCGGGCCATCAGCACGAAGTTGGAGACGTTGTCCTCGACGATGAGCACCGTTGCGTCTTTGGGGTTGATGGGTTCACGGGGATGAGGCATGGTGTTTGCGTGGGAGCTTGTACCTCAGATTTTGTGAGTGTGCTGGGCCAGATAATGCGCCACCTGCGCGGGAAATGCATCTACATCAATCGGCTTCTGAATGTAACCGTTACAGCCGGCCAGCAGCGTCCGTTCGCGGTCGCCTTTCATCACATTGGCCGTGAGCGCAATGATGCAGGTGGTTTCCAGGCCGGCGGTGGCGCGCAGGCGCGCTGTCAGCGTGTAGCCGTCCACTTCCGGCAGGTTGATGTCAATCAGGATAACCTGCGGCTTGAGACGCATCGCTTCGGCCAGCCCGGATTCTGCCTCGGCGGCCAGACTGACCTGATAGCCGGCAGCCTCAAGCACGCGTTTGACGAGGAGGCGATTGTCGGCGTTGTCTTCAATATAAAGCACGTGTGTGTCCGGCATGTTCCGCTTAACCGCTTCGCCCGAGACCGTTGGCCACGCCAGCTCAGGCGCACGAGTTATAGCCTATCCATTCTAATTTTAACAGGAGCGCCCGTCTGGCGATGGGGAACAGGCCGCCGCTACAGTCTGAAAACGGTTGGAACTTTTGGGGAAGAATACCGCCTGCCGGTGTACCGTGATGGCGGGGAGCAGGTTGGCGCCGGAGAGCACGCCCGGCGGTTTACAGGAGCGGGTGATGGGATTCGAACCCACGATATCTTGCTTGGGAAGCAAGCGTTCTACCACTGAACTACACCCGCGTACGTGTGCCGATGTGGACGGCACAAAGAGCAGTATAGCCCATATCCGGCGCTTCTTTCAACCCCCCCCAGCGTTTGGCGTTTCGCCTTTAACCGTCGCTATTGCTCGCCGCGCCGCAACCGCTGTTAGAATTGGACTTAATTCGTCTGGACAGACCCTCCTCTCGGATTTGAGGTCTTCATGTCGCTGCGTAAAACCGCGGCGGTTGCGGCCCATGACCGGCTAGCCGCCCTGTACGAAGTCTCCCGTGTCCTCAACTCTTCGCTGGAGCTGGAAGAAGCGCTAGTCATCGTCATTGATGCGGCTATTCGCCTGAGTGGGGCCGAACGCGGCTTCCTGATGCTGCTCGACGAGTCGTCCGGGGAGTTTCATTTCCGTGTGGCGCGGAACGCCAACCGCGACGTGCTGACCGAAAATGAATTCGCGATCAGCCGCTCGGTGGTACGGGAGGTCATTCAGACTGGCCAGCCCGTCGTCACCCTCGACGCGCGAAGGGACCCGCGCTTTACCGACAAAGCCTCCGTCGTCAACTTCCTCTTGCGTTCCATCATGGCCGTGCCGCTGCGCCGCCAGGGCCGGCCGATAGGCGTGTTGTATGTGGACACCAAGACCCGGCAGGCGCAATTCAGACAAGCCGATCTGGAACTGTTGAGCACTTTTGCCGACCAGGCCGCCATCGCGCTGATCAATGCCCAATTGTTTGAAGCTCAAAAACGTGATGCCGAAGTCCGGCGTATTCTGCTGGAAATTGCTCAGCTAGCCCAGGGCGCGACATCTCCACATGAATTCCTGGCGTGTTTAGCCGATAGCCTGCCGGTCTGGCTCCAGTGTGATCGCTGCACCTTTTTTGTACGAGGCTTAGATTCGGGCGCATTCCTGCTCGCTGCCGAAACCCGCGCTCCCGTCCCTAAGCTTAATGGGGCGGATAGCCTGAGCTGGCCGGGGGGGCTTCTGGAACAACGCCTCTATCAGTCGCGCGGCCCGCTGCGCCTGAGTATGGCGGAAATGTACATGAGCACGTCTGCTGACCGACAGGCAGCCCAGAGCACAGCGGATGTGTGGATCATCCCCATCTTCAGCGGAGAGGCGCTAACAGCTGTCACGACTCTGGATAATAGCTGGACCGGCAGACCTTTTGGGCCGGTCGCGTTGGCGCTAATGGAGGAGCTTGGAGCGCAACTGGCATCTGCCCTGCACCGACTGCGGCTCTTTGAGACCTCGCAGCGTCAACTGGCCGAGCTGACTGCTCTGAACGTCGTGGCGGTGGCCGCAACCGAGTCGGTCTCTGTGGCCGACCTGTGCGAAAAGGCGCGCACTGCTTTCAAACCGCTTTTGCGCGCCACTGGCCTGGCCATTTTGTTGTTAGATGAAGACGCCGGCATCTTTCGGCTGGCGTCTAGGCCGGATACTCCCGATGAGGACAACCTTGCCATTCCACTGTCTGCCGGCATTGTGGGCCAGGTCGCCGCGACCGGTCGGCCAATGCGCGTGGCCGATGTCTCCACCGTCCCCGATTGCCTGCGGCTTCTGCCGACCACCCGCTCGCAATGCTGCGTGCCCCTTAAGGTTGGCGACCGCGCCATCGGCGTCATCCACGCCGAAAGTTCGATGGTCAACGCCTTCTCTGCCTCCGATGAGCGGCTGTTGGTCACTATCGCCAGCCAACTTGCTATGGCAATAGACAAACAACGCCTGTTGGAGACCGAACGCCAGCAACGTGAGCTGGCAGAGGCGCTGCGCGACGTAGGCCTGGCACTGGCGGTGGATGCCGACATCGAGATCGTGCTGGATCGGTTGCTGGACCATGTGGCGCGGGTGGTTCCTTATCGGGCTGCTTGTGCGCTGTTAGTAGAGAACGGTGTGGCCCGCACGGCCGGGCTGCGTGGTTACGAGCAGCTCGGACCGGGAGTGGCAGACCGCGTGCGGGCTTTGCTCCTTGACGTTACCCACACGCCGAACCTACGCCGTATGGCGGAGACTGGCCATCCGCTGGTCATCGGCGATGTGCTCGCCGATCCGGAGTGGCAGCGCACTGCATCCAGCCAACATTTGCGTGCCTGGGCCGGCACTCCGGTGATGCTTCAGGGAAAGTGTGTGGCTTTCCTCTCCGTGGAGCATGAGACGCCGAACTTTTTTCAGCCTCGACATGCGCGCTGGCTAGCGGCTTTTGCTGGTCATGCAGCGTTAGCCCTGCGCAATGTTGGTCTGTTTCAATCCGCCGAACGCCGCGCTGCCGAGCTGGAAGCCGTTCGTGCCGCCAGCCTCAGCCTGACCTCTAGCCTCGACTTGCCGGCCGTCCTCAACGCGGTCCTTGAGGGGGCCCTTGACCTCCTGCCTGACTTACAGAGCACCGGCATTTACTTGTATGACCAGGGGCGCCTGGAGTTCGGCGCGGCCCTCAACAGCGCGGGCCAGCCGATTGTCCTGCCTCCACCCCGTCCCGAAGGGCTTACCTACACCGTAGCGCGGTCCGGTGAGGCCTTGATTGCAACCGATACCCGCTCACATCCTCTGTTTGCCAATGTCTCTAACCTGTGGAGCAGGGCAGTTATAGGCCTGCCCCTCAAGTATGGCCGGCGTGTGGTAGGGGTGATGGTGATCTCCTATGCCGAGCCGCACCAGCCAAGCGAGGCCGAGCTGCGCATCCTCAACCTGCTGGGTGAGCAGGCCGCTGCCGCCATTGAGAACGCCCGCCTGTTCGACGCGGTGTGCTCGCAACTGAAAGAGCTTACGCTCCTGCACTCCATCGCCGTCGCCGCTACCGAAAGCCGCACCTCTGATGAGCTGATTGCTCGGGCCACCGATCTCATCCGCCAGACCATCCCCGCCCGCTTCTGCGGCATCATGCTGCTCGACAAGACAGGCATGAACCTGAACCCGCACCCTTCCTACGGGGGACTGACGGCAGATATGAGCTACAGCGTGCCTATAGGGAAGGGAATTGCAGGCCGGGTTGCCGCGACGGGGCTAACAGCGCGCGTGGGTGACGTTAGCCACGATCCCGACTATCTGCCCTGGCATCCGTCCATCCGCTCTGAACTTTGCGTGCCGCTGAAGAGTGGCGATCATCTGATCGGCGTGATTGACGCGAAAAGTGAGCGGTTGAACGCCTTCAGCGAGCGCGACGAGCGGCTGTTGACCACAGTGGCCGGCCAGCTGGCGCTGGCGTTCGAAAAGGTGCGTCTGCTGGAAGCCGAACGCGCAGCGCGCCGCCAGGCTGAGGCCCTACGCGAGGTAGCCAACCTCGCCAATGTCGCACTGGATCGCAGCACGCTGCTGGAGCGCCTGCTCGAGCTACTCAACCAGCTGGTGCCTTTTGCCAGCGCCTCCGTCCTGCTTCTGCAGGACGGCCAACTGAACGTGGTTGCGTATCACGGCTTTCGTGCAGCCGCGCAGATATTTCAGCCTTTGCAGCCGGAAGAATGGCCGACCATGTCCACCGTGCTGCGCGACCGCCGCCCCGTGATTATTGATCGGACAGAAGGGCATCCACTCTGGCAGCCGGTAGCGGGCGCGGAGTACATCTACTGCTGGCTTGGCGCGCCGTTGCTGGTTCACGACCGGGTGCTCGGCATTCTGAATGTGAATGGTGAACAACCTGGCCAATTCTCAGTGGCGGATGCCAACACGGTCATGGCGTTTGCCAATCAGGCGGCGGCAGCGCTGGAGCGGCTGAACCTGTTGGAAGAAACGCGCCAGCGTGAACGCGAATTGACCATCTTGCTCAATGTCGCCCGTATTGTTTCATCGAGCCTGGAACTTACGTCGGTTCTAGATGAAGTCGCCTACGTCGTGGCGCAGGCGTTTGCCGTGGAGGGCTGTTCCCTTTCGGTCTACGATCCGGCATCACGCACATTAACGACGTTCGGCAATTATGCTGCCGCCAACCCCTGGCGCCTGGAACAGGTCAGCAACACGTTCACCCTGGCCGACTATCCGCTCATAGCGCAGGTGCTGGAGAACAACGAAGTAGTGCAAGTCAATGTGGCCGACGCCGCGGGCGACACCGCCGAGATCGCCTTGCTGAACGTGCTAGGCTATCGCACCCTCCTGATGCTGGCGGCTCGTGCCGGCGGGCGGACGGTAGGCCTATTGGAGCTATACAGCAATGCGCCCCAGCGAGCATATTCCGAAGGTGAGATTCGTCTGCTGCGCGCCATCGCCGACCAGGTCGCCGTCGCCATCGAGAATGGCCGACTTTTCCAGGCCGAGCGTGAACAGCGCCAGCTGGCCGAGGCCCTGCACCGTGTCGCTATCGGGCTGAGCGCCAGCTTGGATTTGGGCTCCGTGCTCGACCAGTTGCTCGAGCAGATCGGTCAAGTTGTGCCGTACGACATGGCGAACATGATGTTGTGGGATTCCGTCACCGGTCAGGCGCGCGTCGTTCGGCATCGCGGCTACGAGAAGTTCGATGAACAAGCGCCGCAACGGCTTGAGTCATTTGTGTTCGATGTGGCGACTGTACCCAATTTGCGCCGAATGGTCGAAACGGGTCAGCCTCATGTGATCCCGAATGTGCGAGGGTCTTCAGAATGGCAGGTGGTTTTTCCTTCTCTTCCTATCCGCTCCTGGGCGGGTGCGCCGGTGGTCTTACAGGGACGAACGCTGGCCTTCTTCAACCTAGAAAAGATTGAGCCGGGCTTCTATCGTCAGGCACACGTCGAACGGCTGACCGCCTTTACCGGGCAGGCCGCTCTGGCGCTGCAAAACGCACAGCTCTATCAGGCTGAGCGCCGCCGCGTCATGGCTCTAACCACGCTGCACGCCCTGAGCCTGGAATTGAGCGCACAGCTAGACCCCTCAGAGCTGTGGCCGCGGCTGCTATCGAGTGCAATCCGCCTGCTCGCAGTCCGGGCCGGCACGTTCTATCTTTGTTCGGCAAGGGCTTCCCATCTGACCTTGATGGCCACTCACGGCCTGCCGCAGTTGGAGCCAGGCCAGACCATTGGCCTTGGTCAAGGCTTGGCCGGCGCGGTGGCAGCCAGCCTTCAGACGCTGGTCTGGCATGACGATGCCCGCCTGCGCGACGGCCTCGAAGGCGCACTGACGCCGTTGCCACGCTCGGCATTGGGCTTGCCGATTAAGCTGCATGCTCAATTGCTCGGAGTGCTTGTTTTATTGGACGAGCAGCCGCAGCGCTTCGACGAAGCGGATGTGGACATCCTCAACCTGTTTGCCGACCGAGCAGCGATCACCATCGAAAACGTGCGTCTGCTGGCTGCAGTGGGCAAAGAGAAAAGCCGCCTCGAGCTGCTCTTCAACCTCAGCCAGAGCCTAGCCTCCACGCTCAATCCTCAGGAAGTAGCCCAGCGGGCCATGGACCTTATCTGCGCGACGACTGGCGCTATCAAGGCCATCATCTTCATCCATGACCTGGAAAGCGGCGAATTACAGCCCGTGCGGCTGTACGGCTATGGCGATGTGCCGAAGGAAAAACTGGCCCAGGTTCGCTTGCGGTGTGGCCAAGGTCTGAGCGGCTATGCGGCGCAGATGCGCCAACCGGTTCTAGCCGGCGATGTCACCCAAGACCCGCACTGGCTTCACATCCCCTTCCTGGATGACGGCGTCTGCGCCGCTCTGGCGCTGCCGTTGTTGGCCGGCGATGAGCTGGTCGGCGTGTTGAGTCTAATGAGCAACCGGCCATACTTCCTGCCGGAAGAGCAGATCCCTCTGCTGCGCGCGGCCAGCGTACCGGTGGCGCTTGCTCTCCAAAACGCGCGTCTGTTCGAAACCGAGGCCCGACAGGTCTATCACCTCACCTTGCTCAACGAAATTACCCAAGCAGCCCTCACCATCGAGTCCTTGCCGGAGCTGGTGCAGGCACTGGCGGAGCGGTTAGGCGAGCTGGCCGGCGCCACTCATTGTTACCTTGATTTGTGGGATGAGCAGCACCAAAAGCCGATATTGGCGGCCATCTACGGCGCCGAGCGCGCGACCTATGCCGCCGGCTTTGCCTCCTTGAGCGAAGCAGTGCTGCGCACCACCCATACGCTCATCGTCGAAGATACTTACGCCTCGCCCTACTTCAAGCTACCTCAAGAGCCCGACTTGCCGCGTTCCGCCGTGATGGCGTTGCCCCTGCTGGCCGGAGACCAGAAGCTAGGCGCTGCGTTGATTGTCTATCCATATCCGCATCATTTTCAGCTGCGCGAGCGCCAGCATAACGAGCAGGCGGCGCGCCAGGTGGCACTGGCCATCGCGCGCACACGCCTGTTTCATGAGATTCGCCGCAACGCCGACGAACTGGCAGTAGCAAGCGATTTGCTGCGCACGCTGAGCGCCGCCCCGCGCGTCTTGCAGGACTTCCCCACCATCGCTGCCGACCTGAAGCAGCTGACAGAATGTGCTCACGTCAGCATGTTCTTGCTGACCGCCGACCGCCAGCGTCTTGAACTCGTGGCCCGAGACCAGGCTTTGCCGAGCCCTGAAAACAGGCTGCGTGTGCCTATCAACGCAGATACGGTGCCGGATTCGCTCCTCGCTGGCCACCCCTGGTTTGTGCCGGAGCTAAGCGCGTCACCGCAGTTGCTGGATGGCGTGTTTGGAGTGGACGACTATGCCTCCGGCCTGCTCTGGCCGCTGTGCGATAGCCGGCAAGTGACTGGTCTGCTCTGCTTGTTGTGGACCAAGCCGAGCGGCTATGTGCGTTTGAACACCCATCTACTGGGGCAAATCGCCGATACCCTGGCCCTGGCCGTGCAGAAAGAGTGCCTATTGGATGAGACGCTCCGACGCACTGCCGAATTGGAAGCGCTCACTGATGTCTCCGCGGCCTTGCGCTCGGTGGACACTACGCCTGATGTGTTGCGTGTCCTGCTTGAGCGCAGCCAGCACGTCATCGGTGCAGAAGCGGTGCGCGTGTGGATGCCGGCAGGCGAAGCCGGCCAGCTCGTCGTCGTCAGCCAGGTCGGCCCGGTGGGTGAGCCTCAGCCGGATCACCATTCTCTTGAAGCTCTCCTCGTCGAGCAGGTAGCTGCTTCCGGGAAACCTCGCTTGGTGGAAATTGCTCGCCTAGAGGTTGCCGACTGGCCCTGGCCCGATCAGCGCCCGCGCCGGGCGATGTACGCGCCGTTGCGTCTGGGCGACCCCCCGAACGGCGTGCTGGCGATTTATGCGCCTGCGCCGCGTACGTTCACCGAGGCTGAACTGCGTCTGCTGAGCGCCATCGCCGAAGTTGGCGGCAACGCGCTCCAGCGTGCGCGCGTGCTGGAGACGCTGGAGCAGCGCGTCGAAGCGCGCACGCGCGAATTGGCGGAGGCCAACGAGCGCCTCAAGGAACTAGACCGGCTCAAAGACCAATTTGTCTCTAACGTCTCGCATGAGTTGCGCACGCCGCTCACTGCCATTAAGCTGCAACTCGGCCTGCTTGAACGGCGCGGTACGGAGCTGTTGCCGCGTTACCTGCCCGTCCTGCAGCAGGAGACGCAGCGCCTGCACCGGCTGATTGAGGACTTGCTGGACCTCTCTCGTCTGCGCAGCCAGAACCAGCCACTCAACCGCGAGCTGTGCCGGATGGATGCGCTGCTGAACGACGTGCTGACCCTGCACAGCTCGCGCGCCGACGAGCGCCAGGTCACCCTGCAGCAACGCGTTGAGCCTGACCTGCCGCCGATAGCCGTGGACCCGGCTCAGATGATGCAGGTGTTCAACAATTTGCTGGGCAATGCCGTGGCCTATACGGTGCGTGGCGGTTGCGTCACCGTCGGTGCGCGGCGGGAGCTTCAGAATGAACAGGACGGCCTGGCCGTCTTCGTGCACAACGATGGCCCACCCATCCCGCCCGAAGATTTGCCGCACCTGTTCACACGCTTCTTCCGTGGCCGCAACGCGCAGGAGTCGGGCGAGCCGGGCACTGGGCTGGGGCTGGCCATCGTTCAGGAAATCGTTGAGCGGCACGCCGGCCTGATTCGCGTCGAGAGCACGCCTGAGACGGGCACCACGTTTACCGTCTGGCTGCCGCTCACGCCGACTGACGAACCGCTCGCTGAATGATAGAATCCCTACACATTCATCACCAGGAGGAAACCTATGAACCCAGCCATGTGGAGCAAGGTGCTGCGCGGCGTCGTGACGCGCATGGAGCCTCAGGAATGGAATGACCTGGACGTGATCACCAGATGGCTGATTGCCACACGCGCCCGGGTGTTGATCATGACCTTCATCTCGGCGGCTATTGGTGGACTATTGGCCCTGCGCGCCGGCCTGTTTGATGGCGTGCAATGGACGCTGGTGACGCTCGCGCTGATCCTAGCCCATGCCACCAACAATCTGCTCAACGACCTGACGGACTACTGGAAGGGCGTGGACAGAGACAACTACTTCCGTGTCCAGTACGGCCCGCATCCGCTGGCACACAACCTGATGTCACTGCGCGAGGTGCTGGCCTACATTGCCGTCACCGGCGGCGCGGCGCTAGCCATCGGCCTGTACTTGATGTTCACCGCGTCCGACCCAGCGCTGGCCTGGGGCCTGCTCGGTGCCGGCGTGTTCTTTGTCCTCTTCTATACCTTCCCGCTCAAGTATCTTGGTTTGGGGGAGGTGGCCGTAATCATTGTCTGGGGGCCGCTAATGATCGGCGGAACGTACTTTATGGTGGCCGGTCAGTGGGATTGGAACGTGGTGCTGGCAGGCATGCCCTATGCCTTGGGCGTCACCGGCGTCATCTTCGGCAAGCACATTGACAAATATGCGGTGGATAAAGCGAAAGGCATCTACACGCTTCCGGTGCTGCTTGGCGAGAAAATATCGCGCTACACCGTCATTGGAATACTGGCGGCGCAGTACGTCGTCGTGGTGTACCAGGTGCTGATCGGTTTCTTCTCTCCAGCGCTGCTGGTCGTCTTTTTAGCAACTCGCACTTTTCTTCTCGTCAGCAGCATCTATCGCCAACCCAAGCCGGCTGAGCCACCGGACTATTTCCCAAAAGGTGTCTGGCCGCTCTGGTTCGTAGCTTTCGCCTTTCGGCACAACCGGCGCTTCGGCCTGCTTTTCCTGCTTGGCCTGCTCGGCGACCTGTTGCTGCGCACACTGCGGATTTTCTAATGGCGCATAACCAACGTTGAGTGCACTGAAAAACGCACCGCGCAGAACCCAAAGAGACCGCAGAGTTCAGCGGTAAAACATCTTTTCTGCGGTAGACCTAACGTTGCACACGCTAAGAACTTTCTGATGGCGTATCTGAACGACACGCAGCGGGTGGCTTACGTCCGCGACCTCTTCACGCGCATTGCTGGGCGCTATGATTTGGTAAACTGGCTGATTACGTTCGGGCAGGATGATCGCTGGCGGGCGCGCGTCCTCGATCTGGCCGCGCTCGGCTCCGGCCAGGTCTTGCTCGATCTAGGCACCGGTACCGGCGATCTGGCGCTGGCGGCGCTTGAACGCATCCCTGGCCTGCGCGTGGTTGCCGGCGATTTCACTCTGGCGATGATGCGCGTGGGTCGGCGCCAGCGCAGTGGCTCGCGACCGTACTGGTTGGGCGCCGATGCGCTCTCTCTTCCGTTTCCTGAGGCAACGTTCGACGTCGTCGTCTCGGCTTACCTAATGCGCAATGTCATCGACGTAGACCGCGCTTGGGCCGAGCAGTGGCGCGTGCTCAAGCCGGGCGGCCGGGTGGTTTGCCTGGACACCACGCCGCCGCCGCGTAATCGGTTGCGCCCTTTCATTCATTTCCACCTGCACGCTGTCATCCCGGTCGTGGGTCGCCTAATTACCGGTCAGGCCGATGCCTACACTTATCTGCCGGATTCCGTCGAGAGCTTCCTGACTGCTGAAGCGTTGGCCGCACGAATGCAGGCCGCCGGCTTTGTTTCCGTTCGAGTCGAGCGCTGGATGCTGGGCACGATGGCCATTCACTCAGGCCGGAAGCCTGCCGATTAGGCGACTGCAAACTGTAGCCAACCAAGCCTATCTCCGCCGGCGCTGTTTTCGCCTAAACTTAGCAGAGCGGGAGGGGCCGATGGGAGGGAGGCAGGCCCCCAATGTTGACATTACAAACAAATCGTGGACAGGGGTTGGTCGAGTATGCGTTGATTTTAGTGTTTGTCGCCATTGTTGTGATTGTCGTGCTCGTGCTACTCGGTCCCAGCGTCGGAAACATGTACAGCAACATCATCAGCGGCATCTGATTAGCTTCTCGGCCCCTCCCGCCCAAAGAACCTCCGAGATCTGCATGCCGGCTCAACCGCTGAGCTCCCAGAGGATGATTTCCGGCGGACAGAGGAAACGCACCCGCGGTGCGCCTTTGCCCTCCATCCCAATGCCGCGCGTGACGTACAGCGTCAGCCCGTTCACCTCATAACGTCCGCACTCCAGCTGTTTGCCGTACAACGAGCCGGCGTAAAGCGCGCCGAAGAACGGCAGTCGCACCTGGCCGCCATGGGTGTGGCCGGAGAGTTGCAAATCCACACCCGCTTCGGCAGCCTCCGGCGCTAAGTCCGGCGAGTGATACAGCAGTACGGTAAAGTTCCGCGGCCGCCCGCTCAGGATTCGGTCGAGGGCCGGCCGATCCACGAAAGGCTTATGCGTGCAGGCCAGCCCGATGAGGTCTATCGTCTGTCCATTGTAGTTCAGCGTCACCTTCTCATCGCGCAACCAGCGCAGCGGCATCCCCTCTAGAACCCGTGGCACAACCTCGTCCTGATCCACTGCCGGGCTGCCGGTGACAGCATACACGCCCAACGGCGCATGCCATTCCTTGATAATGGTGCGACAGTGCTCCCAGGCTACCGGGTCGTGGATGTTGGACAGGTTGAGGAAGTCGCCGCTGAAGACGATGACATCGGGCTGGAGTTCGACAATCAGGCGGTTGAGGTCACGCTCGCGCTGCGTCACGCGCTCGATGTGCAAGTCGCCGAGGTGGAGCAGGCGCAGGGGCGGGGCGTTTGGGTTGAGCTTGGGTGAGCGTAGCTGCTGTCGTGTCACCGTGAGACGGTGTGGCTCGAGCCAGAAGCCGTACACCACCAGCGCCGTGCCGAGGAACTGGGCGAGCAGAGCGAGCGGCTGGGGTAGGAGGGCGAACGGCAGGCGCGCCACGGCCAGCACCAGCGCCGGCGGCTTGGCCGGCCCGAAGGATTTGCCCGCACGTGGGAGCGCCTCCAGCAGCGCCCAGTCGCCGAGCAGGAAAAGCCAGAGCGCGCCAGTCCGCGTCGGATCGCCTAAAGCCCCCAGCCCGGCCAGCAACAGCAGCAACAGCGCAAAGAGCAGGGCGGGCAGCTTCTCCAGCCGGTCGGCCCATTGCAGGAGCACATCGAAGTCGTTGCCGTGTGTGCCGGGGAAGCGCGTAAGGTGGGAAAAGTCGCGTTTGGTGAAAGTCATGAACGTCATTGTACCTTCCTAGTTGTCGGCCAATGGACGGATTACGGATTTTTAGTGTGCACGCAAAGGTTGTCAGCGAATTGCCAAATTCGGCGCTACAACAAGCTGGCAACGCGCTGGTTATGTCGTT
>JANWXR010000130.1 GCA_025057205.1 Anaerolineales bacterium
CTGGATCTTCCGCCTGCCGTGGAACGAGCCATCCTTCGCCACGCAGACTTTGGCGATGGTCATCTTCGCCTTCGGCGGCATCAGCGGCCTGACCAACGCTTCCTATAATCTCAACCTGGTCACGCACAACACCATGTGGGTGCCCGGCCACTTCCACATGACGGTGGGCACGGCGGTGGCGCTGACGTTCATGGCGCTGATGTACTGGATGCTGCCGATGCTTACCGGTAAGCCGCTGCGCTGGCCGAAGCTGGCGCTGGCGCAGGGCTGGACGTGGTTCATCGGCATGGCGCTGATGGCCAACGGGATGCATATCCTCGGCTTGCGCTACGAGCTACCGCGCCGCAGCCTGATCGGCGCATTGCCCTACTTCAATCCAGAATGGACGCCCTTCCTCATCGAAAGCGCCATCGGCGGCACCATCCTGCTGATCAGCTCCATCCTGTTCTTCACGGTGATGATCGGCACGCTGGTCTCGAAGGAGAGGCTGGCGACGGCGGTGGAGATGCCTGTAGCGGAAGCCTATGAACCGGGGCCGGCGCCTAAGTGGCTAGACTCCTGGCGCCCATGGCTGGCCGGCGCGCTGGCGCTGGTGGTCATCGGCTACGGTCCGATGCTGGTACAGTTGATCTCACAGTCGCAGTGGATTGTGCCGGGGCCGGCGGGCCGGTTGTGGTAGAGTCTCCAGCGCGTTGAGACGTTTTGGCGGCTAAAGACGCAACTTTAGCGGTGGTGAGTCCATCGCCGCCCAAGGAGAGAAACTTTGTATGAAGAAGAAGTTCATGTTTGTGTTTGTGATCGGCGCGCTGGCGCTAGCGGCATGCGGCGGCGGCGGGGCCGGCGGCCCGGATGCCAACCGGGGCAAAGCCCTGTACGAGCAGAGCACCATCGGCACGGCCAGTGCGCCCGGCTGTGTCACCTGCCATACGCTCGACGGCGCGGTGTTGGTTGGCCCGTCGTTCAAGGGCGTGGCTAGTCGTGCCGAGAATATCATCAAAGACCCGAGCTACACCGGCAGCGCCAAGACGGCTGAGGAATACCTCCGGGAGTCCATCATCAACCCAAACGCCTATCTCAATCCGGGTTTTGCCGCCGGCGTGATGTACCAGGATTACGGCACCCAGCTTAGCGAGCAGGAGGTTAACGATCTGGTTGCCTATCTACTTACCCTGAAGTAAGGCCAAACTCCCCTCGCCGACGGAGCCTGCCGTACAAGTCCGGCAGGTTTCGTCGTTTCGGCTGGTCGAAGGCACCGCTTTCGACCAGCCTTGTCGTTGACCGGCAGTCACTCCGCGCAGAAAGACACCGCAATCCGATGAAGATAGTCACTATGGAGGCTGCGCCTGCTCCGGTAGCATAAACAATGGCCTAGCCCACACCCTGGGAGCGGCAGCCCAGGCAGACCGCCCGCCATGCTACAGGCCAAGAGGAGGCCCTATCTATGCACATTACTCGCCAAGCCGACTATGCAGTGCGCGCCGTGCTGTATCTAGCACAGTGCGGGCCGGGGGCGCGGGTGGCGACAGCAGAAGTGGCTCGCGAGCAACACATCCCGCTGACGTTCCTGGCCAAAATCGTCTCTCAGCTTTCCGCCGCCGGCATCCTTCGGGCAACGCGCGGTGCACGGGGCGGCATCGCTCTCGCCCGCCCGCCCGAAGACGTCAGTCTGCTGGAGATCGTCGAGGCCATTGATGGGCCGATAACTATCAACGAGTGCACCACCGACCCGAGCCTGTGCCCGCTGGGCGCGGACTGCGCCGTGCGCGAAGTCTGGTGCAACGTGCGCGCCGACCTGACCAAACGCCTGGGCGAAACAAGCTTTGGCGACTTAGTCAAGGCGCCGCTTGAGAAAGTTCCCGTCTAGTAGACCGACGCGAACTGCGTCAGGTGTTTGTTCTGGCTAGGCGGGGCACACGAGCCACCACTTCCGTGCCCTGGCCGGCCTCGCTATAGACTGAGCATTTTCCCCCTACGGCCAGGATGCGTTCGTGCATATTCCTCAGGCCGTGTCCCACCCGCTGCTCGATGGCGTCAAGCTGAAACCCCCGGCCATTATCGCGAAGCGACAATTCGATTGAGTCGGGGTGCTCCAGCAGCTTCACCTCCACTTGTGAGGCGCGGCTATGCCGGGCAGTGTTGCTCAGCGCCTCCTGAGCGATGTGGAAGAGCACGCGTCGCTCCTCGATGGAGAGCGCCTTATCCGCCGACGGCTCGGCGCTGAACTCGACGTTCATCAGAGTGTTGGCCTTGAACTCCGTCAGCAGGCGCTCCAGGCCGCTCACCAGGTTGTTGCCGTCGAACAGGCGCGGGCGCAGGTCGAGGATGTAAGCACGGATGTCTCGAATGGTGGCGTTGAGGGCATCTATCGCTCGGTGGACGCGGTCCCTGGCCTCCTGGATCTCGCCGTCGTTCAATAGGCTGTTCACCAGCTCCAGGTTAAGCCCGACCGCGTAGATGGACTGGATGACGCCGTCATGCAGGTCCATGCCGATGCGCTGCCGTTCTTCCAGCACACGGAGTTGCTGCACCTTCTCGTACAGGCGCGCATTCTCGATGGCGATGCCGGCGTGCGCCGCCAGCAGCTCGATAATGTACTGGTCGTCTTCGGTGAACTCGGGGGCAGAGCGTTTGTCCGTGAGGTACAGGTTGCCCAGCAGCTTGCCCTTGTAGCGGATGGGCACGCCGAGGAAGCTCTTCATCGGCGGATGGTGAGGCGGGAAGCCAACCGAACGCGGGTGACGTCTCAGGTCGGCCAGACGCAGGGAACGACCCTCATGCAGGATAACGCCCAGGATGCCGTGCCCGCGCGGGCGCGCGCCGATCCGTGCCTCTTCTTCCGGGGTCAGGCCGGTGGTGACGAACTCCACCAGCATCTCGCCGCTGGTGTTGGGGACGCCCAGCGCGCCGTAGCGCGCATCCACCAGTTCCGCCGCCGCCGTTACGATCCGCTGCAACGTCTCGGATAGCGACAGGTCGGACGAGATGGCCAGGACGGCGGCATCCAGTGCCAGCAAGCGGCGGCTAAGTTTATCCGGTTCGTCTCGCATTGCACCCTATTGTAAAATTTGTCAGGAGGCACTGCAACCTTCGTGTGCACGCAAAATATGTCAGCCGCACCCTCAGCGGACGCCGAGCGAAGTCGAAGCGGCAATCGAAGGGTCGGCACGTTCCCTGACAACACTCTGCGTGCGCGTGCAACCTTCTTCACGCTTAGGAGCAAGATCGCATCCATGCACAAGCAACGGATTATGTTGGTGGACGACCACGAAGTGGTTCGTCTCGGACTGAAGGCGCTCATTGAACGTCGCAGCGATATGGAGGTGGTGGCCGAAGCGGCCACCGCTACGGAGGCGGTCATCAAAGCTCAGGCCCACAAGCCGGACGTGATCATCATGGACATCCGCCTCGGCGGCACCAGCGGCATTGATGCCTGCCGCGAAATCGTTGCCAACGTGCCGGGGGCCAAGGTGATTATGCTCACCAGCTATGCAGAAGATGAGCTGCTGTTCGCCGCCATTCGCGCCGGGGCTGCCGGCTATGTGCTCAAGCAGGCCGGCGGGCAGGAAGTCATCCGCGCTATTGAGACCGTCGCGCAGGGCCACTCGCTGCTGGACCCGAGCCTGACCGAGCGCGTCTTCGCCGAGGTGCGCCGCGCGGCCAAAGCGCAGGAGGTCTCCGCCTTCTCCATGCTTACTGAGCAGGAGCGCAAGGTGCTGTTACTGGTGGCCGAGGGCAAGACCAACCGCGACATCGCCCACGAGCTGCATCTGGGCGAGGGCACCGTGCGCAACTACGTCAGCAACATCCTCGGCAAGCTCGGCGTTTCCAACCGCGCCGAGGCCGCCGCCTACGCCACCAAACACAACCTGCGCGATGCGTTGTAGGGGCTCTTTGTCAACGGATTGGCAACGGATGGCCGTTGCCGCGCAGAGTCCGTTCTGTAGCTGCTGACAACGCGGCTCCAAGCTGTTTGTCAACGGCTGGCAGAATGAGGCTAGTCAGATTAGCCTTTAGCTCGAGCAGGTGGGTAAACCGGAGTGGACGGGGCCTGGCCGAAGATCATGACGAGGAACACGCCGGTAATCAGCCCCAGAACGGCGCCGGCAACCAGGCTGCTAATCACCGGCATGCGAATCATTCCGTTTGCACTAGAGCCGGCAAACCAGGCCAATCCATTTCCTAATCCCCATAACCAACGGTCACCGCTGCGTGCATACGATGTCCGAAAACCCCAACGCGCCTGGGCAAAACCGACGATTAAGCCATTCACAAGCATCAGTTGCTGCACAGGAAAAAAGATACTTAGGGAGTCGTTCAGGCCCAACACGTCCCAACCCGTGAAAAGCTTTGCTACAAGCCAGATTTGTCCGACGCTCAGGATTAGTCCACCCGTCAGGCCGAAGCTATGGCTAATGAGTGTGACCGAGAACCATTTTCTCGATTTGGCAAGAGAATTGCGCAGCAATATCCCTTGCACAATACCAAGCCCAACCCCAAACAGCAGGCCGACAGGAATCAGGCTCACGCTTTGAGCAAAGGCATCTCCCCATGAATTTATTTCGCCCCTATGAAACATGTCAAAGCCCAGATAGTAGATGGCTCCCCAAACCAGGGAGTGAACGATAATCCATCGGAACAGAAACAAAGCATAACTAGAGAGCGCTGTCGGTTTGTTCACGTCGCCTCCAAGAATGCTGGGACTTGGGCCAATAAGGGTCAGCCAACATTGTAACGGATTATCTCACGAGCAGCTGATCGAACCGGCGGACACTGCGGATGCATCCATACGCACCGACGCTCTCAGGCATTCGCGCACGAAAAGATAACCAACTGTAAAATTGGTTGTCACAGTAGCTCTGCCGTTCAGGCCGCTCGTCCAAATTCCCGGGGCTGGGGCTTGACGATGGCGCTGGGAGATTGCTGAGGTAGTAGATTGCCAGATTTGCCTCCCACTTTGTCGCCCATGGCGTTGGTTCGATCCTGACATGAATGTAGCTATTGAATGATGCGCTATAAACCTTTGGTGCTAGTTTTAGGGAGCGAACTCGGCGATGGACATCGGGTGAGGCATGGCGTGTGGGCGGAGAGAGTGAAATAAACCCAGGAGCACATTGAACGTCGCCGAGATGAAGGCCAAACGAGATCAAATAGACTTTATCCGAAATAAGGATTTGTCATAGTTT
>JANWXR010000131.1 GCA_025057205.1 Anaerolineales bacterium
CGGGCGCATATTTACTTTCCAGAAAGTCAGTTCGCCGTCCGCTTCGAGGGCTCCCTTCACTACATCATAGGCGCCCACCGAGACTCCCGCCGAAGAGAGAATCAAGTTCACGCCTTCTGCCACAGCTTGTTGCAGCCGGCGGCGCACCTCGTCCAGCCGGTCAGGCGCCACGCCCAGCCGCAGCGGTTCGCCGCCGTACTGCTCGATGGCCGCAGCCAGGGTGATGCTGTTGATGTCGCGAATTTGGCCAGGCCGTGGCGTATCCGTCATACTGACAAGCTCATCGCCGGTGGAAAGTAGGGCAACGCGCGGGCGGCAATAGACCCGCACCTGCGTATGGCCGAGGGCGGCCAGCACGCCCAGCGCCGCCGGACGCAGCCGCACGCCGGGCGTGAGCACCTGCTGGCCAACGCTCACATCTTGCCCGACAGGCCGGATGTTTGCGCCGGGGCGGGGCGCTTTGAAGATCCGAATTTGGGCTGGCAGCGCCGTCCGTTCTGAGTGGTGGGCGTGGTTGCGGCCATCGTCAGTCTCTTCTACCGGCACGATGGCGTCGGCTCCACCGGGCACGGGCGCGCCGGTCATGATGCGCATGGCGGTGCCGGGCGGCAACGCCCCAGGCAATGGCGCGCCGGCCGGAATGTCGCCGCTGACGGGCAAGGTCACCGGGGAGTCGGGCGTGGCGTGGGCGGTATCGGCAAGATGCACGGCATAACCGTCCATCGAGGCGTTGGGGAAGGGCGGCAAGTTCTCGGCGGCGTAGATGGTCTCAGCCAGTACGCGTCCGCGTGCGGCCTCCAGCGCAACGACTTCGGTCCCCAGCGGCTGGAAATGCTCGAGGATGCGCGCCCGCGCTTCAGCGACGGTCAGCATTTTGATGTGGGGGAGTGCGGGGGCGATAGGCTTCGATGACGTTGGGCAGCTGCTCGACGCGCGAGAGGATGCGTGGCAGGATAGCGATATCGGTGATGTCCATCGTCAGGTCAATCGTGGCCAACGTGCCCTTGCTCAGCGAGCGGATGGAGGACATGTTGATGCGCTCGTTGGTCATCACCGTGGCGATGTCCTGCATCAGGCCGGGCCGGTCGTAGGCCGTGATGCGGATGGAGACGGGGTAGGTACGTTCGGCGCGGCCCCACGAGACCTTGAGCCTGCGCTCCGGCTCGCGCGTGTTGAGGATGTTCGGACAGTCCTGGCGGTGGACGGTGACGCCGCGCCCGCGCGTGATGTAACCGATGATCGGGTCGCCGGGGACGGGATTGCAGCAGGTCGCCAGCCGCGTCAACATGCCCTGCGTGCCCAGCACGGTGATCTCGTTGGCGTCGGTCTTCCGGCGCGTTTCCTTTCCGGTGGGCAGCCCTAGGCCTTCGTCCTTCTGCTCCTGCTCCAGCACAATGGCGGCAATGTGTCGGCCCAGAACGTCGCCGGTGCCCAGCGCGTAGAGCAAATCCTCCGGTTTGGTGTAGCCAAGTTTGCGGGCTAGCAGCTCCTGGCTGAACTCGGCCACGCCTAAGCGCTTAAGTTCCTTCTCCAGTAAGACACGCCCCTGCGCCACAGTTTGCTCACGTTGCTGGCGACGGAAGTACTGCTTGATCTTCTGAATGGCGCTGGCCGATTTCACCAGGCCGAGATCAGGGTTGAGCCAGTCACGCGACGGCCCGCCGGTCTTAGCAGTGAGGATTTCCACCTGGTCGCCGGTCTTCAGGCGATAATCGAGTGAGACCAGCCGCCCGTTGACGCGTGCGCCGCGGCAACGGTGACCAACCGAGGTGTGGACGCGGTACGCAAAATCAATCGGCGTTGAACCGGCGGGCAGGTCAAAGATGTCGCCGCGCGGCGTGAAGCAGTAGACACGCTCCTGAAACACGTCGCGCTTCATCACATCCACAAATTCCTGCGCGTCGGAGACTTCCTGCCGCCACTCCATCATGCGGCGAATCCACTGAATCTGTTTCTCGTACGACACATCGCGCCGGACGCCCTCCTTGTAGCGCCAGTGAGCGGCAATGCCGTACTCTGCCTGCTCGTGCATCTCCGGCGTGCGAATCTGCACCTCCAGCGGGCGCCCGTCGGTGTACAGAACGCTGGTGTGCAGTGATTGGTATAGATTGTCTTTGGGGGTGGCGATGTAGTCGTCGAACTCGCCGGGAATGGGCTTCCACAGGTTGTGGATCACGCCAAGGGTGTAGTAACAGGTCGGCTTGTCCTTGACGATGACGCGCACGGCGCGCCAGTCGTAGATTTCGTGGAAGCCCACGCCCTTCCGTTCCATCTTCTTATAGATCGAGTAGATGTGCTTGGGTCGGCCGCTCACTTCGCCTTCGATGTGGTTCTCGGTTAGGGCGGCCTTCAGCTCTTCGATGATGCGGCGGATGGTGCGTTCGCGGTCGGCCTCATGCTCCGCCAGCATGGCTACGATTTCTTTGTACTTCTCCGGATTGGTATAGCGGAACGAAAGGTCCTCCAGTTCGGACTTGAGTTTCCAGATGCCCAGGCGGTTGGCCAGCGGCGCGAAGATCTCCAGCGTCTCGCGCGCGATTCGCTGTTGTTTCTCCGGCGGCAGGTGATTGAGCGTGCGCATATTGTGCAGCCGGTCGGCCAGCTTGACGATGACCACACGGATGTCGTCGTTCATTGCCAGGAAGGTCTTGCGCAGGCTCTCCACGTTCCGGTCAATTGGCTGGTTGCCCTCTTTAGAGACGCGCGGCAGCTGCGCCAGCTTGGTCACGCCGTCCACCAGCTTTGCCACTTCTTCTCCGAAGTCACGGCGTACTTCATCCAGGGTCAAATCGGTGTCTTCGACGGCATCGTGCAATAGCCCGGCCACGATCACTGGGATGGGCATGTGCAGGTCGGCCAGGATTTGCGCCACGGCGACGCAATGCGTGATATACGGCTCGCCGGAGGCGCGCACTTGCCCGGCGTGCGCCCTCTTGGCGACCTCGTAGGCGCGCTCAATCAGGGCGCGGTCTTTCGGCAACAGCGTGGGCGGCAGCGTCCCAAGAAGTTTTTGCAGCTCCATCCTGTGAAAAGTATAATTTCGCCAACCCGGAAGAGCAAGAAAGTCAATTCAACCGGTTGATCAGCTCTTCAATCCGCAAATAAACTCCCATCCGTTCCACAGACCCGCTCACTGCGTCTCATTGGGCGTAGTAACAGGACGCTCTTGTTGAATCGCTGAGAAACGTCGATTAGCAGAGACCGCTTTTCAGATCGGCTTGCCTCTGAATCCCGGCTCCATTTTTTTTGTGCTTGGCTTGGCCATCATTGGGTAAGCAGCCCCAGTGCCCTAACCCATCCGATCACAATACAAATCGTTATGACTGAGCAACGCCATGCGCATTGTGTGTGCATGCAAACCATGCCGGCTGCATCCTGAGCGGATAGCGAGCGAAGCCGAAGCGGCAGTCGAGGGGGCGACGCGTTCCCTGACAACCCTTGCGCGCGCACTTCTTATACGCTGTGTTGACGTTGTCGCGGCCCTTGGGTTACAATCGGTGCAGTTTCATATGATGAAATAAGTGTTCACAATATGGATGCGCGTATTATTCCCTATCCCGGCGCTCAGGCGGTCAGCCGTGCCATCGCCGTGCTCAAGGCCTTCACCGATGCCCGGCCCCGCCTGTCCCTGGCCGAGATCAGCCGGGCGACGCGGCTGAACAAGGCCACGGCCTACCGGCTGGTGGCGGCGCTGGAGAAGGAAGGGTTGATCGCGCGCGAAGAGAACGGCGAGGCCTACCGCTTGGGTCCGGAGGCCATTGCTCTGGGCGCCCGCGCCCTGCGCGCCAGCAACCTGCGTGGGGCCTGCCGCGCCGAACTGGAAGCGCTGGCCCAGACGACGCGCGAGACTGCCACGCTGGAAGTCCTTGTCGAGCGGGAGGTGCTGATTGTGGACGAAGTCATCAGCCCGCAATTGGTGGGCGGCACGCCATCGCTCGGCACGCGCTGGCCGGCGCACGCCACCTCCACCGGCAAGGCCATCCTCGCCCATCTGTCCGCCTCGAAGCAAAACGCCTACCTGCGCCGGTCGCTTTCACGGCACACGCCGCACACGCTGACCGCTGACCAGCTGCGTCGGGCCTTCCGGCAGATTGTCGCCGACGGCTACGCTACGGTGTGCGACGAGCTGGAGCTTGGCTATTCCGCCGTGGCTGCGCCGGTTTTGAATCACGAAGGTCGCCCGGACGGCGCGTTGTGCGTTGGCGGCCCTACGGCGCGCCTTACGCCGGAGCGGATGGCCGAATTGGCGCCACTGGTCGTGCAGGCCGCCCAGCGCGCTTCGGCGAAGCTGGGCTACCAACCGCCATCAGCCGAATGAACCATGTCCACCTTCAACCTCGAACAACTCATCGCCCAGCAGCGCGCCAGCGGCCGGTTATATCTGGAATTCTTCCGCCGACCGAGCCTCAGCCTCGGCGTGTACGTCCTGCCGGTCGGCACGGCAGACCCGCAGGAGCCGCACAGCGAGGACGAAGTCTATTTCGTCCACAGTGGCCGTGCACAAATCCGCATCAATGAGGAAGATTTCGATGTCGAACCCGGCTCCATCATCTTTGTGGCCAAAGAAACGCCGCACCGCTTTCACTCCATTATCGAGGACCTGAAGGTGCTGGTGTTCTTCGCCCCCGCGGAAACTTCGTAACATCAGTCATCAATCTTCAGTCATCAGTCATCAGTCATCATGCTCAAAGGCACCCCCTTCCACCCCCGCACCTCCGCGCTGAACGAGACCCACTCCTGGCGGCGCTGGTCGGGCTATCTGGCCGCCGGCTCATACGAGCTGACTCATGAACGCGAGTACTGGGCCATTCGCAACTCGGCGGCACTGTTCGATGTTTCGCCGCTGTTCAAGTATCACCTCAGCGGGCCAGATGCCGAGACGCTGCTCAACCGCGTGGTGACGCGCGACATCCGCCGGCTGGCCGTAGGGCAGGTGTATTACACGCCGTGGTGCGATTCGCACGGCAAGGTCATTGACGACGGCACGGTCTCGCGGCTCGACGCCCAGCGCTTCCGCCTGACCTCCGCCGAACCGAACTATCGCTGGCTGTGCCTGAACGCCGTCGGGCTGAACGTGCACATCGAAGACGTCTCGGAGCAGATCGCCGCGCTGGCGCTGCAAGGACCTAAGTCGCGACTCATCCTCGACTCAATCTCCAGTCCTCCAATCACC
>JANWXR010000132.1 GCA_025057205.1 Anaerolineales bacterium
GAAGGAACTCAAGCACTTGTTCAAGTCGCAGACCGCGCCGCAGGAGACCGCCGCCGTCATCATTGAGCCGGTGCTGGGCGAGGGCGGCTACGTCGTCCCGCCGGTGCGCTTCCTGCAAGAGCTGCGCGAACTGTGCCATCAGCACGGCATCCTGCTCATCGCCGACGAGGTGCAGACCGGCTTCGGGCGCACCGGGCGCTGGTTCGCCATCGAACACTTCGGCATCACGCCCGACATTCTGACGATGGCCAAGGGCATCGCCTCCGGCCTGCCGCTCTCCGGCCTGTGCGCCAGCCCGGAGCTGATGGCCAAATGGCCGCCCGGCTCGCATGGCGGCACCTTCGGCGGTAACGCGGTGGCCTGCGCCGCGGGCGTCGCCACCATCCAGGTGATGCGCGAAGAGAAGCTCATCGAAAACGCCGAGCGCATGGGCCAACTGCTGCTGACCGGCCTGCGCCGTTTGCAGGAGGATTACCCGGAGATCGGCGACGTGCGCGGGCTGGGGCTGATGATTGCCACCGAGTTCACCACCTCCGGCGGTGAGCCGTTCACCGAGCGCGCCAAAGCCGTTGCCAAAGCCGCCCTCGCCGAAGGGCTGATGCTGCTCACCTGCGGCTCGTACGACAACGTTCTGCGCTGGATCCCACCGCTCATCATCAACGAATCCCACGTCAAGGAAGCGCTGGGGATGTTCGAGAGGGCGTTGGAGGTAGCAAGTAGAAAGTAGGTGTCAGGTGTCACAGACCGTGTGTCACGTGATACGCAGTACGCAATACGTGACACGTGAAACATAGCACGTGACACATCTTCCGAAGCGCCGGCAGCCTGTCAGCGGATAGGGGAACGGATGAACGGATGGAAACAGATATGTCGCCGCGCGGCGCAGCCCATCCGTTGTATCCGCTCATCCGTTGTGTATCCGTTGACAGATCCCACCTCACTCCCTCTCGCGTCAAGCAGTTTGCCAGCAGGATGGGGATGGTGGTCACGGCGATGACGAAGAAGGCGGTGGCGTTGGTCACCGGCCGGTCGCGCGGGCGGGAAAGCTGCTGGAGTATCCAGATGGGCAGCGTGGATTGCTGGCCAGCGGTGAAAATGGTGACGATGACTTCGTCGAAGGAGAGGGCGAAGGCTAGCATGCCGCCCGCCAGCAGCGCCGTGGCAATCGTCGGTAGCAACACGTAGCGGAAGGTCTGCCAACCGTTCGCGCCCAAATCCATCGAGGCCTCGGTAAGGGTGTGGCTGGTGCGCCGCAGCCGGACGCGGCTGGCACGTTTTGCGTGTACACTTCTTGATTGCCCAGGCCTGTCGATGGGTGGTGCGCAATTCGTGTTTCGTATTGCGTATCTCGTATCGCGTCACAGACCGCCAACACGTAATACACTTCTTTGTGCTACGATACCGCCGCATGCTCTCTGCCGCCGCCCTCAAAGCTCGCGCCCGCGACCTCAGCTTCAACTTGGTCGGCATCACCCCGGCCCGGCCCGCGCCGCACCTGGACGCTTACCTGCGCTGGGTGGAGGCGGGCTATCATGGCGAGATGAACTACATGGCGCGCGAGGACCGCCTGGCCCGCCGCCGCGACCTCAACCAGATTCTGCCCGGCGTCCGGTCGCTGGTGATGGTCGGGCTGGACTATCGCAGTGCGCCCCTGCCGCCCTCTGTGCTGACCGACCCGAGGCGCGGGCGCATCGCCGCGTATGCGTGGGGCGTGGATTATCATGACGTGATGACGCCGCGCCTGGAGGAGCTGGCAGGCGGGTTAGGCGCGGAGTCCCGCGTGTACGTGGACACGGGCGCGCTGCTCGAACGCGACCACGGCTGGCAGGCCGGCCTGGGCTTCATCGGCAAGAACACGCTGCTCATCCACCCGCGCCGGGGCAGCAACTTCTTCCTCGGCATGGTGCTGACGACGGCGGAGTTCGACGCCTACGACCGGCCGGGGCCGGCGACCCGGTGCGGCACGTGCACGCGCTGCCTGGTCGCCTGCCCCACCAACGCCTTCCCTGAGCCGCACGTGTTGGACGCGCGGCGCTGCATCAGTTACCTGACCATCGAGCACAAGGGCGTCATCGCCCGCGAGCTGCGCCCACTCCTAGGCAACTGGGTCTTCGGCTGCGATGTGTGCCAGGACGTTTGCCCGTGGAATCGCTTCGCGGTGCAGACGCAGCTCACCGAGTTCTTCCCCGTGAACGCGGACCGCGCCGCGCCGCCATTGGCCGAGCTGCTGGCGCTCGACGACGCCAGCTTTGCCGAACGCTTTGCCGGCTCCCCCATCGAGCGGATCGGCCGGGTGCGGCTGATGCGCAACGCCTGCGTGGCCGCCGGCAACAGCGGCGACGCGACTCTCATCCCCCTTCTCCAATCTCTCCTCTCCAATCGTTATCCCCTCATTCGGCTGCACGCCGCCTGGGCGCTGGCGCGTTTGGCCGGCCCGGAAGCCGGCGCGTCGCTGCGCGCGGCGCTGAGCTCCGAAGCAGATCCCGACGTTCGCGCCGAGCTGGCTGCCTGCCTGGAAGAAGCCGGCCAGAATCGTTGACCTCGGCAAATTCTGGGTTAAACTTACTTATGCCGGTTCCGGGTTTCAGACAGATGCCATGAGTTACATTGTCGCCATTGTTGTCTTAGCGGTAGTCGTTGTTATTGTGGCCTATGTGCTGGGGATGTATTTTCGCCGGCGCGAAGCGGGTGAGCGGCCGCCAAGCGCCGCTCGACCCTTGCCAAAGCTCTTCATCTCCAGCGCTGAGCGCGAGGAGCAGGCCGTGATCAACTGGCTGCTCTCGCAGGCCTTTGAGCAGACCGGCGTGCGCGTGGCCGAAGACAAGATTGCCTACAGCCGCATCGCTGAGGCGGCCCGCAAAGCCGTGCAGGAGCTGCGCTCCCAGCCATCCACCCGCATCTCGCTCCCCTTCCTTACCGCCGACGCCAGCGGCCCAAAACACTTCGAGATCCGCTTGACGCGCGAGGTGCTGAAGGAACTGGCGCGGTATTGAGCCGCTACCCGTATCGCTCACATGTAAGCGCTTAGAAAGTTGCATACCTCCAGCGAATCTGAAGCCGAAAAGCGGATGCGCATTACGCCCCATCTGTTCTTCCGCCTGTGAGCGCCTGAAGAAAAACGCATTGCAGGTATCTGTGCGCTCTGCGATCTCGGTGGTGAAACTTCCTCTGAAGGCCGGCTGCCGGATACGACCAGGCAGGCGCATACCTTGACGCCATCCCTCCCACGGTGCTATTATCCCGGCAAACCCATCCCCCCTGGGGGGGGTAGGAGCAGACATGGACGAGAAGCAAAAGGCCGAAACGTTGCGCCGACTCAGGAGCATCAAGGGCCACGTCAGTGGCATCGAGCGGATGCTGGAAGACGACGCCTACTGCATTGACGTCATTAAGCAGATTCAGGCGGTGCAGGCGGCGCTGAACAAGGTCAGCGTGCGGCTGCTCGACAACCACCTGCGCTCGTGCGTGGTGACCGCCGTCAACAGCCGCAGCGCCAAAGAACGCGAACGCGTGCTCGCCGAGATCGCCGACGTATTCGAGACGGCGACCAGAGTGTAACGTCTCCAGTCTTCAGTCTTCAGTCTCCAGTCTCCAGTCTCCAGTCTTCAGTCTTTAGTCTTCAATCATCACCCCTCAATCATGTCCCCTCAAGACCTCCTGGACGCCATCGCCGCGCTTTCGGAGGCGGAGCGCCGCGAGCTGCTGGCCCGCCTGCGTGAGCGTTATCCGGAAGACGACGCGCCAACGTTGCAGCAGGGCCGCCTGCCGCTGAGCGACTGGACTGGCCCGGTCGATTACCTGATCGTCTTCGACGGCGGCAGCCACGGCAACCCCGGCCCGGGCTACGGCAGCTACGTCATCTTCGACGCGCGGGGCGATGGCCAACCGGTGCGGCTCGAATTTCCGGGTGAAGTCACCAACAACGAGGCCGAATACCAGACGCTGCTGGCCGCTCTGCGCGACCTGCGCCAGCGCCTCGGGCACTCGACCGGCCAGCTGGCAATCAAAATCCTGGGCGACAGCCGCCTCGTCGTCCAGCAGGTCAACGGCGCCTGGCAGACGAAGGAGCCGCGCCTGCGCTCACTGCGCAACGAAGTGCTGGCCGAACTCAGGCACTTCAAAGCTTATCGGCTGGCTTACCAGCCGCGTGAAGACACTCTGAAAGTCTTGGGACACTGAGTCTCTTCGCCGGAAGTCTCCCCGCACTCCTAAGCGGGACTTTCACACAATTACTGTGCAAACTTGCGAGCCAGTCGGCGCTATGGCATAATCGCGTGCGATAACCCAAAGGCGAAGACGGAAACGAGTAAGCGGCGCTCCCTCCTTAGCGAGTCCGGGCCGGGTGTGAGCCGGATGGCAGGCCGCCGCTGAAAATCCTTCTCGAGCTGCGAGGCGAAAATCTCTAATCTCCAATCTCTGGTCATTCAGGATTGGAGATTGGAGATTAGTAACCGCCGCCGGAGTCGCCCTCCGTTAGCAACGCGCAGGCGTCATCACCGGCGCCTGACTGAGTGGTTGACTCGCCGAGTCAACAATGCGGGTGGTACCGCGGGAGAAACCTGCTCCCGTCCCGACAATGGGACGGGAGTTTTCATTTGACAGATCATGTGATGACCGAACTGCTCTACCACACCGACGCCTATCTGCGCGAGTTCGATGCCGTGGTGACCGCCGTGGACGGCAACGCCATAGCGCTCGACCGCACCGCCTTCTATCCCGGCGGGGGCGGCCAGCCGCATGATATTGGCAGGTTGGAGGTTGCAGGTTATACGTTGAATGTGATCAGGGTGCGCAAGGCGGGCGATACCGTCTGGCACGAGCTCGAAGGTGACCCGACGGGTTTACAAAGCCTGATGGGTTCGCGCGTGCGCGGCGCGCTTGACTGGCAGCGTCGCTATCAGCTGATGCGCACGCACACGGCCATGCACATCCTGTGCGGCGTCATCTTCCGCGACTACGGCGCGAGCGTGACCGGCGGCAACATGGAGCCGCTGCGCGGGCGGATGGACTTCGAGTTCGAGACGATGCGGCAGGAGCTTGTGCGCGAGATCGAAGAGAAGATCAACGCCGAGGTCGCTGCAGCGCGTGAAGTGCGGGTGAAGGTGCTGCCGCGCGCCGAGGCCTTCCAAATCCCTGACCTCA
>JANWXR010000133.1 GCA_025057205.1 Anaerolineales bacterium
CAAGGCGATGGTCAGCCCATGACTCTTCAGCCGCTCGGTCAGGCGCACGGCGTTCTTCACGGTCTGATGCTGCAACGCGCGGAACTCTGGGGTCTTGGCAATCTTGAAGGTGGTGGCCAGCGCGGCGAAGACGTTGACGTGCGGGCCGCCCTGCTCGCCGGGGAACACGGCGCGGTCGAGCTTGCGGGCGAGCGCGGGGTCATGGGTGAGGATGATGGCGCCGCGTGGGCCGTTGAGGGTTTTGTGGGTGGTGAAGGTGACGACGTGCGCGATGCCGACCGGCGAGGGATAGGCGCCCGCCGCAATCAGTCCGGCGACGTGGGCCATATCCGCCAGCAGGTAAGCGCCCACCGAGTCGGCAATCTCGCGGAAGCGCTTGAAGTCCGCCGCCCACGGGTAGGAGCTGTAGCCGACGATGATCATCTTGGGCCGGTGCTCCTGAGCCAGCCGCGCCACTTCGTCCATGTCAATCCGGCCCGTCTGCGGGTCGTAGGTGTAGGCGACGACTTTGTAGTATTTGCCGGAGCGGTTGGCCGGCGCGCCATGGGTGAGGTGGCCGCCGTACAACAGGTTCATGCCCATGATGGTGTCGCCGGGGTTGACCAGCGCGTTGTACACGGCGTTGTTGGCCGGCGCGCCGGAGAGCGCCTGCACGTTGACGTAGAGCTGGTCGGCGGTGAGGCCGTTGGCGGCGAAGACTTCGGCGCAGCGCCGGCGGGCCAGCGCTTCGATGAGGTTGGCGTATTCAGTGCCTTTGTAGTAACGCGGGTCGCTGTAACGGCGGAAGTGGGTGAGCCGAGCCTCGTAGTCTAGGATTTCGGCCTCACTCATCCAGCGTGTGTCTTCGTCGGGATAGCCCTCGGCGTAGAGGTTGTGGAAGCGCGTGCCGAGCGCTTCGAGCACGGCGTTGGGAGCGGTGGATTCGGAGGGGATGAGGATGAGCTTGCGGTACTGGCGTTCGGCTTCGAGTTGGGCCAGTTCGTAAACATCGGGGTCGAGGTCGCGCAACGAGCCGCGAAACAGGTAATCGGACATGAAGGCTCCAAAGTAAAGGTGAGGAGAAGAGAGAGCGGCGCGAGGGATTGTAGGCGGCGGAGGAGGGGAAGTCAAGGAAAGCGCGGTCAAAAATGATATGATGTGGCCTGATGAACCTCGACGATCTCGAACACTTCCGGCAGCTTGACCCTGGCAACCTGCTTCAGCGCATTGACGCCTTGCCCACACAGGTCGAGGCGGCCTGGGCGCTTGGCCAATCGCTCCGCCTGCCCGGGACATTTCGCAACGCCGCACACGTGCTCATTGCCGGGCGCGACGACTCGGCCATCGCCGGCGATTTTGCGCGGACGGTCGCTTTGCCCGAATCGCGCCTGCCCATCACCCTATGGCAGACGGGTGATTTGCCGGCTTGGGTCAACGCGCAAACGCTTGTCATCGCAATCTCATTCTCCGGCGAGACGCGCGAGACCGTTGCGCTGGCCGAGGCGGCGCTGACGCGCGGCGCGCCCGTGTTGGCCATCACCACCGGCGGACGATTGGCGGCCCTGCCCGGCGCAACGGTCTGGGCCTTCCCCGCCGAAGGCGACTCGCGCACCGCGCTCGGCTGGCTCTCCCTGCTGA
The DNA here is from genome assembly GCA_025057205.1 of Anaerolineales bacterium. Lineage (GTDB taxonomy): Bacteria > Chloroflexota > Anaerolineae > Anaerolineales > UBA6663 > JANWXR01. The sequence continues at coordinate 1,618 of JANWXR010000133.1, forward strand.
CGCTGGCCGCGTTGGCAAAGCTGGGCTGCGTGGAAGACAAGACCGCCGACGTGGCCGAAGCGGTGAGCGCGCTGCGCATGCAGCAGGAGAGCCTGCGCGCCGAAAGCCCGGTGATGCGCAACCCGGCCAAGCGCATGGCCGGCCAATTGCTGGACCGCAACGCTGTGCTGTTCGTCACCGATGATTTAGCGCCGGCGGGCCGCTACTGGCAGTCGAAGATCAACCAGTTTGCGAAGGCGTGGGCGCAGTGTCTGCCCCTGAGCGAGGCCGGCCACGCACAGGCCGGTACGCTCTTCCCGGAGGCGATGGCCGATAGGACTCTCACGCTCTTCCTGCGCCGCTCACAGTCGTCGCCGGACTCAGACGCTGTGCGCATGCACTTCCTGACCAGCGGCTTCGGCACCGACTTCATCAACGCCGTTGGCGAGTCGCGCCTGGCGCAGCTGCTGACGCTGGCGCACTACGGTGATTACGTGGCCTACTATCTGGCGATATGTTACGAGGTGGAGCCGGATAGGGCAATGGATGGATAACGGATGTAGCGGATGGCTCTGTCAACGGATGGGTAGCGGATGAGCGGATGGCAGCGGATGGATAACGGATGGGGCTGACAACGGATGGGTAGCGGATGAGCGGATGAGAACGGATGGGGCTGGCAACGGATGGGTAACGGATTAGCGGATGGCAACGGATGGCTCTGCCGGGTTCGGCGGGAAAGGCGCGCACCGGTAGGACGAACAGACACAGACTCTTTCAACGCCATCCGTGCTCATCCGTACCATCCGTGTACCAACTCCCACATTTCGCCACTTACGGCTGCCGGAAGATCAACCGGATGGTGGTCGCGGTCTGTCGCCCGTTCGGGTCGGTGCACGGTTCGGGGCGGACGGGGTACTCGGCGGCGGGGTCGGAAGTCAGGCGCACGGTGTAATCGAGGTTCGGCTCCATTGCGAAGTCGCCATAGCCCAGTCCCAACTCCGGCTTGAGGCCGGTGAAGAAGCGGTCCTGCCCGCCCGGCCATTCGACAATCACTTCTACGCCGGGCACGCCGTTGCCCACTGCGTCCTGCGCAATCACCTGCAACAGCGGCTGCGGCGCGGTCAGGCAGAACGTCTCCGTAGTTGCCAGCTGGAACAGCCCCGGCGGTGTGGGGCTGGGCGGGCGCGTGGGCAGCGGGATGGGCGTTGCCGTTGGGATGGCGGTGGACGTAGGTTCGAGGGTGGGCGTCGGCGTAGAGGAGGGCAGCGCAGTCGGGCTGCCGGTTGAAGGCAGGAGGGCGGGCGGCGCGCCGAGGGCCAGCGCCAGCTGCGCCAGCGCCTGCACGCGGGACGGCTCCGCGCCGGAGGCCGCCAGCCGCTGCGCGAGCGCCGCAACCGATTGCGCCGGGTCGCCCTGAGCCAGCGCGGTCAGCCGCGCCCGGGCACGCTCCAGGTCGCCGTCCGCCGCGTAAGCGTCCGCAATCAGCTGCGTCATCTCCGCCTTGTACTCCACGCGCAGCGAGGCCAGTGTGGTATCGGCCACATCTACGGGGTCAATCACATAGGCGTAGAGCAGCCCCAGCCCCAGGCCGAGGATTAATCCGAACAACGCCGCGAAGGCTCTCATGGGCGATACGGGTCGAGCAGGGGCGAGAAGGTGTTGAAGGCCGCCGCCAGCCGGGCGAGGGCGCGCAGGTCGGACTCGGGCGCGCCGTTGGCGAGGGCGCGCTGCGCGGTCTGCACGATGGCCGGGCCGGGGTCGGCCAGACCGAGGCGACGGAAGCGGGCGCGCGCGCGTTCGATGTTCGCGTCGCCGGCGTAGGCCGCAGCAATCATCAGAATCACTTCATCGCGGTCCGCCTGACGCAGTGTGTCGGGCGCCGTGTCCACATACTGCACGGGCAGCGCCACCCAGCCCACGAACAGGCCGAGCGCCACGCCGAGCGCCAGCATGACTAGGAAGAGAAGGAAGGAGCGCATCGAGGCCATTATGGCCGGAATGATATAATGCCGCAACGAAAACGCGACGGGGCCGCCGTCGCGTTCGTCTGAATCGGGTGTGCCGAGGGAGGGAGTTGAACCCTCACGCCCGTGAGGGCAGCGGTTTTTGAGACCGCCGCGTCTGCCATTCCGCCACCTCGGCGCCAGGCTGAAATTATAACCGAGTCACAACTGCTCAGGCGATAATGGCCGGTAGGCCAAGAGTCCACAGATTTCGCCGATTCCCGGCAGGTGCTTCTTTGCGAAGTAAGTGTTTACCGTCGGGACCGGTGAACCACTGAAAGCACTGAGTTCACTGAGCGCCACTGCGCCACACGATCGCTTTCCGTGCCTCAGAATGACATTTTGTGATCTGCGAATACTCTGTGAAAATCTGTGTCATCTGTGGATAGCTCAGGTTAGTCAGGCAGTTACACCGGGTCAATGAAACTTGGCATCATCGGGCTTCCCCAGTCCGGCAAGACCACGCTCTTCAACGCCCTGACGCGCGGCAACAAGCCGGTGGGCGGCGCGCGCCAGGTGGGGGGCGGGCGCTTCGAGGTGCACACCGCCGTGGTGCCTGTGCCCGACGCGCGCGTGGATGCGCTCTCTGCCCTCTATAAGCCGCGCAAAACCATCTACGCCCAGGTCACCTACGCCGACATCGCCGGCCTGGAGGGCAGCGACCCCGGCAAGGAAAAGTCCGGCTTCTCCGCCCCGCTGCTCAACGCCCTCTCCGCGATGGATGGCTTTCTGCACGTGGTGCGCGCCTTCGAAAACCCGACCGTGCCGCACCCTGCCGGCTCGGTAAACCCGGCGCGCGACCTGGCAACGGTGAACGGCGAGCTGCTGCTCAACGATTTGCTGGCGGTGGAGCGCAAGCTGGAGCGCCTGAGCGAGGAGGCGCGCAAGGGCGTCGTCAGGGACAAGGGGCTGCACGGGCAGGAGCTGGCGCTGTTCACCCGGCTCAAAGAGGCGCTGGCCGCCGAGACGCCGTTGCGCGCCCTGACGCTCTCGAACCCCGAGGAGAAGCTGCTCTCCGGCTACCAGCTGCTCACGCGTAAGCCGATGCTGGTGGTCTTCAATATCGGCGACGAGGACACCATCCCCACGCCGGAACAGGTCACCGCCGCCCGGTGCGTCAAGCTCAAGTGCAAACTGGAGATGGAGCTGGCGCAGCTGCCGCCGGAGGACGCCGAACTTTTCATGCGGGAGTACGGCATTCAGGAGCTGGGCCTGAACCGCATCATCCGACTCTCGTACGACCTGCTTGGCCTGCAATCATTTTTCACAGTAGGCGAGGACGAAGTGCGCGCCTGGACGACGGCGCGCGGCGCGACCGCCCCGGAGGCCGCCGGCGAAATCCACACCGACATGCGCGAGGGCTTCATCCGCGCCGAAGTCTTCAGCTACGACGACCTGATGGCCCTGGGCAGCGTGGCCGAGCTGCGCGCCCATGGTAAGTTCCGGCTGGAGGGCAAA
>JANWXR010000134.1 GCA_025057205.1 Anaerolineales bacterium
GGCTTTGAGCTGTTCGTGCATCCTGACAAGGTCGTAGACTTGTGGAACGCACTGTTGAAGGTGGGCGCGCCGTTCGGCCTCAAGCCCTGCGGTTTGGCCGCACGCGATTCGCTCCGCACTGAGGCCGGCCTGCCGCTCTACGGCGATGAGCTTGCCGGCCACCTCGACCTGGGCGTGGGCGACGCCGGCTTCGAGAGCTATGTCAAGACGTACAAGCCGTGGTTTATCGGGCGCAGCGCCTTCCTGACGCAGGAGAAGAACCGCAAGTCGGAGGTCGTGCGCTTCCGCTTTATACAAAAGAGCGGGCGAATGGCCCACAACGGCGATCCGGTGCTGGATGCGCAGGGTCGCATCATCGGCGAAGTCACCTGTTGCTCGATTGATAGCGAGGGGTACCGGCTCGGTCAGGCTTATCTCACCTTCGAGGCCGGCGCAGAAGGGACGGCGATTGCCGTCGTGCAGGGCGCAGCGGAAGCCTATGCTAAAGCTTCACCCCGGCCTACCACGTGGACGGAGCTGGAAGCAATTATCCGCGCCGATGGCGGCAAAGTGCGCGCGCCCGAAGCGGCCGTCGTGCTCAGCCGTTTCCCGAAGAAAAAGCCGTGACCCTCCTCTACCTCATCCGCCATGCCCGCTCCATCTGGAACGCCGAGGGTCGCTGGCAGGGGCAAGCCGACCCGCCGTTGGACGCTATCGGTCTAAAGCAGGCGCATGCGCTGGCGGAGCGCTTGCGGGACGAGGCCCTGGCCGCCGTGTACAGCAGCCCGCTGGCCCGCGCCCGGCAGACGGCGGAGATTATCGCTCAAGCCTGCCATGCCCCCCTCATCCTGGACGACCGCCTGAAAGAGCGCGACATCGGCGAGTGGGCGGGGCTGACGCTGGAAGAGGTGAAAACCCGCTACCCAGACGTGTACAGGCCCGGCTGGCACATTAACGGCGCGCCCGGCGGCGAAACCCAGGCCAGCCTGATGGCGCGGTCCGCTGCCGCCTTCGCTGATATCGTCGCCGCCCACCCGGATACCACCGTGGCCGTCGTCAGCCACGGCGGCACGCTCAACGCTTACCTGGCGCATCTGTTCGGGACTCAGCGCGGCACCTTTGCCTTTGACAACGCCGCTTACGCCCGGGTGTACATCAAGGATGGACAGATTCGCCTGCTAAGTCTGGGTTCCACCAATCATCGAAGTGATGTCTTAGTATGAGAAAAGTTAAGAAAGATACTCAGATTTCCTTGTGAGCGTGGCTGACTCCGATTAAACTTTCCTTGTGGTTTGTAGGTAAGTATTGATTGAAGGTAAGTATTGATAAGGAATTATCGGTTCTATGGATCAGCCGGCGTCCCCTCGTACTCCCTCCGCTTCTACCCCCTGGCAACGGCCTCCCAGTAAGACCGACATTGTCAGCAAGCGCAACCGCCCGTTGGCCCGTCTAGGCCGGTTCATCCGCGCCATTTTGCCCTGGGCTTTGCTTGCCGGCTGGATTTACTGGTGTTGGGTGAATCCGGTGGTGCTTGAAGTCACGCTGTTTATTTTGTCCTGGGCCTTCCGAATCGCTTTTGCAATTGCGTTTGCCGTTGTCCAGTTCGTCGCCATCTTCTGGTTCATGAGCCAGACCAAGATGGAGACGATTCGCCCCGAAGACCCCAAGTCCATCACCCTCAAGGATTACTGGGGCCAGCCGAACCTGGTGACGCTCGTGCGCCAGTGGATCAGCCTCCTCTCCGACCGTGAGCAGTTCGTCAAAATGGGCGGGCGCTTCATCAACGGCATCCTCCTCTACGGCCCGCCCGGCACCGGCAAGACCATGCTGGCCAAGGCCATGGCGGGCGAGGCCGGTATCCCCTTCATCTCGGTGGAAGGCTCCGGCTTTCGCGGCATGTTCTGGGGCGTGGACGTGCTGCGGATGATGCAGTTCGTCCGTCGCGCCAAGAAGCTGGCGCGCGAGTACGGCGCCTGCATCGCCTACATTGACGAGATAGACGCGGTGGGCATGAGCCGGGGCGGCGTCATGGGTGGCATGGTGCAGTCCCCTCTGTGGGGCGGCTTCAGCGGCGCGCTCACTCGCTTGCTCTACGAGATGGACGGCATCGAAGACAAACCACGTCTGGAGCGCTGGCTTGACCGCTGGTATCAGTTCATCGGCAAAGCGCCGACGAAGAAGAACTGGCACGTCTTGTTCATGGGCTCCACCAACCGCCCCGACGTACTCGACCCGGCGCTGCTGCGGCCCGGCCGCTTCGATACCAAGATTCAGGTGGACCCGCCGGACAAGGCCGGCCGCCGCGAAATCATCAAAGGCTACCTGCGAAAGGTAAAGCACGATGAGACCGTCAACATCGAGGCCATCGTCGAGGACACGCCGCGTGCTACCCCTGCGCAGATTGCCGCCGCCATCACCAAGGACGCCGTTCGCCTGGCACTCTTCTCAGGCCGCGACCGCATCTCCCAGCGGGACATTGATGACGCTTTGCAGGAACAGGCACTGGGCATCGAGCAACCGATTGAAGAATGGGACCCGGTGCAGCGCCGCGTTGTTGCCTATCACGAAGCCGGCCACGCCGTTGCCCAACACTACCTGATGCCTGATAAGCGCATCGTGCGCCTGACGATTGTGCGGCGCGGCGGCGCCCTCGGCTACATGCTTCCGGTGAACCGCGTGGAGATTTACGGCGAACCGCTGCGCCGTATCGCCGCAGAAATTATGGTTTACATGGCCGGCCACGTCTCGGTAAAGATTTTCATGGGCGAGCACTGGACCGGCGCCTGGGGCGACAACAGCGGTATCCGCTGGAACATCTGGAAGTTGTACTCTCTGGGCTATTTCGGCCCGCCGGTGCTGGGATGGGAAAACAGCTCTTCGAACGGTATCCCCGCACATGCGGTGCCGCTCATTGACCGCTTCTGGCGCCAACTAGAAGACCAGACCGAAATGTTCCTGCGTGAACATCAGGCTGAAGTCGAAGCGCTGACCGAAGCGCTGCTGAAGAAAGGCAGCCTCTCTCATGAAGAGGTCATGCAATTCCTGGGAGACAACGGCTGGGAGCAGGGCACCGACACGGCCTTCCCGCGCCTACGTGAACCCGTGCGACTGCCGGCGCCCTCTCCGCAACCGACGCCGTTGCCGGCGCCGGCCGTCGTTCCGGTCCGTCAGACCGCTGTGTCGGCGCAGTTGACGCCGCCCGGCCCGACGGGCACCTCGGGATCAGGCTGGCCCCTGCCGCAGGTAGCGCGCCCACAGATGCTTCGCCCGCCTACGCCTCAGGATATTGCCCGCCGACGCTTACCGGCTGAGCCGGTGGCAAAGCCGGCTGAAACTTCTGCTGCTGCCCAGCCCGCCGACTTGTCGTCCCGCTGAGTCGTACTTCCACCAACAAGAGAAAACCCGGCTTCGCTTCAAAGCCGGGGTTTTTATTTGGGCGTACGCTTCAATCGAACTCAGGTCTTCACTTCCACGACCAGACTCCCAGTTGGCCCTCTGCAATCAGGCGTGGCTCCAGATTGCCCGAGGCATGTACGACAAAGATGCCGCTCTGGTTATCGCCATAATTGCTAGAGAACACCAGATACTGGCTGTCTGGGCTCCACAAGGTGAGGGCATGTTGGTATTGGTCAAAAAACGGCACCAGCTGCAGGAAGTGTTGTGTTGGCACCAGTTGGGTGAGCGACCGCGACCGGCCGCTGGCCACATCGAGCACCTTCAGCCACGAGATTTTGCCCGTCCTGCCCTCTTCATCGGTGATTTCCTCCACCGTAAAGTACGCCAGCGAGCGGCTATCCGGCGACCAGAAAAATGCATAGACCTGCTCATCTAGCTCAATAGCTTCACGCTGGCTGGCAGGGTCAATGACTGTTACCGGGCCGAGTAGCTCGTTGCTGTTGAGGTAAGCAATCCTTGTGCCGTCGGGGCTGAAGGCAAACGCAATATCGTGTTTGAATGTTGCCAGGATGCGCGCCTCGCCGCCATCGGCGTTAGCCAGGATCAGCGCAGACTCCGTCTCACCTCTCTGCGCCACCAGGATTTGTGAGCCGTCCGGTGAGAAAGCGGGCGCTTTGAAGGCCGAAGGAACGATATCGAGGCTGAACTCAATCACATCGGCAGCGTTTTCGCCCAGTTGCAGATAAGCGAGCCGGCCCGCCTCCCCATCGGCATGAATGAACACAGCTCGGCCATCCGGAGACCAGTCCCAGTAAAACGGCACGCCGGCATCCACGATTTGCGGCTCACCGCCGGCGATAGGTACCATTTTGAGCGCCAGCGTGTTGGAGAGCTGCGACAGCAGGCCGATGTTGCGGCCATCCGGTGACCAGTGGTAATACACCATGTAATCACTGCTCTTGTACGCTTCCCTCAGACCCGAGCCATCCTTATTCGCCACGATCAGACTGTTGTGGGAGAGGTCATCCCCGCTGCCTTCGTACGCGACGAACGCCAGCGCTTCGCCGTCGGCTGCCCAGATGGGGACGCCGTAAAAGCGAAAGCTCGTCTCATCCAGATATGCATCGTTGGTGAGTTGTACCTGATTGCCTCCGCTCTGATCAATCGTGTAAACATTGCCATCCTGACCGATGTAGGCAATCACCCCGGACTTTCGTACAAGCGCGGCAGTAAGCGGGCTTTCGGGGAGCCGCACCCCCTCAGGCAAGCAGGCCGTCAGCATCAACACACCGGCGAGCCATACACCGCTGAACAAGGACCACCGTTCCATAGGCCTGCCAACCTTTCTGTACCGCAGCTGTCCGGAAATTTTAGCACGAGGCGTGCCTGTTTCTATTTTCGGAACTCGCTTGTGGCAAAACAAACCGCCGCCCTTGGGCGGCGGTTGCGTCACCTGCTTGGGAGTTACGTTATGCGACTTTCTCTTCCTTCTTGTCCTTGTCGCCCCTATCCGACTCGCCGGATTTGATCTCTTCCTTTTTCTCAGCTTTCTCACTGCCGCCGCTAAGGCCCTCGCGGAACTGGCGGATAGCGCTGCCCAGCTCGCCGCCGATTTTGCCGATGCGGCCGACG